>JAFASL010000338.1 GCA_019244535.1 Alphaproteobacteria bacterium | reverse complement strand
TGCGGTCGAGTTCCTGGTTCAGCCGTGTGATCACCGTAGCGGGCGTGCCCGCCGGGGCCATGATGCCGAACCACGACACCGCGGAGAAGCCCGAAAGCGTCGCTGCGATCGTCGGCAACTGGGGCGCGGCAGGGGCGGGATGCCGGCCGCTCACCGCAAGCGCGCGCAGCCTACCGTCCGCCACCATCGGCATCGCGGCTAGGATCGGCGCCATCATCACCTGGGCTTCACCATTCACCACCGCAAGCAACGCAGCCGCGCCGCCATCGTAAGAGGCCTGCCTCACGCTGATCCCGGCGCTCAGCCGGAACAGCTCGAAAGCAAGCTGCGTCGGGCCTCCGAGCCCTCCGGACGCATAAGTAAGCCCACCTGGATGGCTCTTAGCGTAAGCAATCAGCTCCTCCACGGATTCTGCAGGCAGCGCCGGATTTACAGCTAGAACGTACTGCGTCGTGACCAGCAGCGAGACCGGTGCAAACGCGGTCTCGGTATCGAAAGGTAGGCTGTTGTAGGTCCCGGGATGGATGACGTGCGAGCTGGAGGCGAGCAACAGCGTATATCCGTCTGGCTTGGCCTGCGCGACAAAATTGCTGCCAACGATCCCGTCGGCGCCGCTGCGGTTCTCGATCGTGACTGGCTGCCCGAGGCGCTGACTGAGCGCCGGTGCGATCACATCAGCCACCACACCGGCCGGCCCTCCCGGCGGAAACGGCACGACCAGTTCAACTGCCCGGTCAGGATAGCTTTCAGCGTTGGCGGGACCGCACAGTTGAGGCGCAATCAGCAGCAGCAAAAGCGCCAGCGCCTTTCGATAAAGCAGCGCGCGGTTTTGCGTCTCAGAACGAGAATGCATAGAGCCGGCCATCCGCGCCGACATAGAGCCGGCCGCCGGCCGCCAGCAAGGTCTGGAAGTGTCGCAGCCCGGTCATCACATCACCCGGCGCATCTCCCGTAAACAGCGGCTCTCCGGTATCGCCTCGGTACCCATGCAGCCGTCCGTCGCCTTCGGCGCCGAGGATCCAGACGATCGGATAGCTGCGACCGTCGGTTGTCGTCACGACCGGCGAGCCCTCTCCCTTGAACGCGCCGCACCAAGCAGTCTCCATGGCAAGGGCGTCGCCGCCGTGGATACGCATAACGGTCAGGTTATTGTCGGCGCCGCCGGTCGGGCAGTGCGACCCTTGGCCCTGAAACGCAACAAAAACACCGTCGGCAGCGGGATAGGCCGCCGGTGCAGTGCGGATCGGGCGCGTGGAGACGGTTTCGGACGCTCTACTGCCGCCGATCCCGCCGAGATTGTTGCGATCGAGGACATAGGCGCGCGCATCTTTGCCGAGCGCCAGGACCAGCTGTCTAGAACCGGCTTGCGACGGGAGTTCAAACGGCAGCGGGTTGCTGCCGCCAAGGTCAGCGTCGCGTTCGTCGAGCGCACGCCAGTTTGCTGGCGAAAAAAAATCCTGAGGCCTCTCCGCGCGATGCAGATCGGGAGTCAACCGGAACACCGCCTCGCCGTCGCTCCATGAACTAACGCCCAGAGTATTGCCGGTCGCGACAAAGAGCGCGTGACCGTCGCTGGCGATGCCGCCGGGCGCCCAGATGCCGCCACCCCGTCCGCGTGTGCTCCAGCTGACGACGTCGCGCGGGTTTTGCAGGCGGATACCGACGACCCAACCGCGGTAATCCCCGCAATCTCCGAAATGTCCGCCGTAAGGGACGTAGACCCGGCCGTCGAGAATTGCGAGCGTGCCCCGCTGGTTCTGAAAGCGGGTGCTGAAAAGTTGTCCTTGGGCGGCCAGCGCCTCGGCGACGTCGACTGGCCAGCCCGGCAATGGCGAACCGTCCTTTAGCGACAAGGCGAAAACCCGGTGATGCGCTCCGGATGCGTCGCCAACCATTGCTGCGAGATAAACCACCTGGGCCGCCTCGTCGATGATCGGCGTCCCGGTGATCCCCAGCGGGTCGATGTTGCCGCACGGTTGGGTCGACAACGGCACTGGGCGCCCCAAGGACCGCGTCCAGAGCTGGTCTCCCGACTTGGCGTCGATCGCTATGAGATCGTCGTTCTCGGTGGCGACGATCAGCACCCCTGTGCCCGAGCCCGGCGGCTGCCAGAAGAGAGGCTGAGCGTAGAGATGGCCGGCAAAGCGGGAATGAAAGCCGGGATCGGGATGCAGCGAGCGGGCCCGCTCCCAGTCCAGCGCGGGGATGACGAAGCGGCCGCTGCGATCCGGACTGCCATGATATTGGAGGACGGATTGCGCCTGCGATCGCGCGGCAATCATCAGCACCAGCGTCAGTGCCAGCGCCCACATCGACTTGGTTTGCCAGTTTGTCATTCGATCTGCTACCGGTTGCTCGAATTATCCCCGCGGACAAGGAGCTTGCGGCCTTCGAGCAGCGAGGCTTAGCACGACCGCCCCGGCGAGCGCGGACAGCGCCGAACCGACAAGCACGCCCAACCGCATCGGCGCCTCACGGTCGGATTCCCCGAAAGCAAGCGTGCCGATAAAGAGGCTCATCGTAAAGCCGATGCCGGTCAGAATGCTGGTGCCGTAGAGGGCGAGCCAGCCGGCGCCCTCCGGCAATTGCGCCCAGCCGCGGCGGATCACCAGCGCCGCCGCGCCAAAGACGCCGATCTGCTTGCCAAGGAACAGCCCCGCGGCGATGCCGAGCGGGATCGGCTCGACAATAGACGAAAATGACAACCCGGCGAAAGGCAATCCGGCATTGGCGAAGCCGAAAAGCGGTAGGATGCCGAACCCCACCCACGGGGCGAGTTCGTGTTCAACGCGCACGAGAGGGGCTTCCTCGGCCGACCGCGTCTTTAACGGGATGGCGAGAGCCAACGCCACCCCCGCGAGGGTCGCATGGACCCCGGATTTCAACACGAACACCCACAGCACGATGCCGACAAGCACATACCATATGACCCGCTGCACTCCGGCGAGATTGAGTGCGGCGAGAACTGCGATCGCACCCAATGCAACATCTAGTGAGAGCCACGAAAGTTCCTCGGTGTAAAAGATCGCGATGATGATGATCGCGCCCAGGTCGTCGATGATCGCAAGCGCGGTCAGAAACACTTTGAGGGACGGTGCCACCCGGCTGCGGAATAAAGCCATCACCCCCAACGAGAACGCGATGTCGGTTTCGCAGGGAATTGCCCAGCCGGTTATCGCGGTCGGCTCGTTCCGTGTAATGGCGAGGTAAATCAGAGCCGGTACAGTCATGCCCCCAATGGCGGCCACGACCGGCAGAATCGCGCGGGCCCGGTCCGACAACTCGCCTGCTAGCACCTCTCGCTTTATCTCAAGCCCGACGAGAAGAAAAAATATCGCCATTAGCCCGTCGTTGATCCACAGCAGGATCGGCTTGTCGATGCCGAACCCGTTTATCTTCACGGAGCCGTGCACGCTCAGCAGCAGGTTGTAGAACTCGGCCAAGGGCGAGTTGGCTAGGCCGAGGGCTAGGGCCGAGGCCAGCATCAACACGACGCCGCTCGCTGCCTCGTGGCGAAACAGGCGTTGCAGCAGGCCAGAGCGCATCGACCCTCCCGAATGCGTGTCCTCGCGTCGGTGACGCGTGGCGGTTAAAATTTTATCCACCTCAGCGAAAGGGATGAACATGAACAACGAGATCGCTGGTATCGACCACGTTGTCGTCGGGGTTCGCGATCTCGAACAGGCGCGGTTGGCGTGGCGCCGCCTCGGTTTCACCCTTTCTCCCCGCGGGCGGCATATCGGTCAGGGGACGGCGAATTACTGCATTATGTTTGCGTCCGATTATATCGAACTTCTCGGTATCCTCGATCCGGACGACTTTGTTCAGCACCTGGATGCGTTTCTGGTGCAACGCGAGGGATTGATGGCGGCGGCGTTTGCGCCAGCTGCCGCGCTGGAGGAGCTGCGCGCGGCGCTGTTGGGCCGCCGGCTTCACCCCTCCGAGCCGCGGCGTCTCGACCGCCGGCTGGAGTTGCCGGAGGGGGACTCGGTCATGCCGCGGTTCAGCCTGATTTCGCTTCCGGCGCAAGAGACCCCGGGGCTCGACAGCTTTATTTGCGTGCATTTGACCCCAGAGCTGATCCGGCGCACGGAGTGGCTGACGCACCCAAACGGCGCCCTCGGTCTGCGTGGCATTCACGTGCTCGTCGTAAACACCGCCGAGCTGTTGGAGCCTTACGACCGGCTGTTCGGCATACCGCAGGTCACGACGACCGATGCCGTCGTCTGCGTCCAGGTCGGACAGCACCGCATCCTCTTCAGCACGCCTGACGACTTCTCGACAATGTATCCCAAGCTCGACATCGGGACGGGGTTCCCGCTGCCTGGGATTGTCTCCGTCGAATTCGCTGTCGGTTCGAAGGAAAACACGGCCGATTACCTGACCCGGCACCAGATCCCGTTCGAAGAAATGCCGGAGGGCAGCCTCGCGGTGCCGGCGGGTGAGGCGAACGGCGCCGTCCTCTTCTTTTCCTAGCCGAGATTCTCGACAACGCGTATCGACTGTAGACTTACTGCGCTCGGGCTTTGAGGAGGATCTGGAATGGCCGACGACTTCGCCGGAAAAGTCGCCGTTGTGACCGGCGGCGGGAATGGCATCGGGGCCGCGACTTGTCGCGCTTTTGCGGCCGCGGGGGCGCGGGTTGCAATCCTTGATCGCCTGGCGGATGCGGCCGAGAATGTTGCAAAGGCGATCACCGCAAACGGCGGCAGCGCTAGCGCGCACGCGGTCGATGTCGCCGACCGCTCTCAATTCACCGATGCGGCCGCCGCGATTGCCCGGTCGGCGGGAGGCATCGATATCCTTGTCAACGGTGCTGGGACTATGGTGCGGCGAATGATCCCCGAGATGGGCCCCGCAGATTGGGACCGGGTCATTGCCGTCAACCTCACCGGCGCCTTCAACGGCATCCAGGCGGTGTTGCCATTTATGCGCAATCGCGGCGGCGGCGCGATCGTCAATGTCGCTTCGATCGCCGGACAGCGCATCTCGTTCGGCGGCACCGCGAATTACACTGCGTCGAAGGCAGGTCTCCTTGGGCTGACCCGGCACGCCGCCTATGAGCTCGCACCGGAAGGCATCCGCGTCAACGCGGTTTGCCCCGGTCCGACCGCCACGGCGTTTGGCGGCGCCATTCCATCGGAGGAAGCAAAAGCTGTCCGGGCGCAGAAAATCCCGCTGGGACGCATGTGTGAGCCAGAGGACATCGCCGACCCGATTTTGTTTCTGGCCGGTCCCGCGGCGCGCATGATCACCGGCGTCGCGCTGACGGTAGATGGCGGGGTGCTGGTGAAGAACGACACGCCCTACGAGGAATATTTCCGCCGCCGATAGATGCCGCTTAACGCCCACCGCCAACTGCCGCGCGCTGCAGCAGCCTGGCTGAAGACACCGGCGGGTCGCGTCGCCATCCTCATAGTGGCCACATTCGCGGCCCGCTTGGTGTTTGCCTCGGCACTCGGTCTCGGGATCGACGAGAGCTATATGGTTGCGGCGGGCCGCAAGCTGCAGCTGAGCTACTTCGACCATCCGCCGATCGCCTGGTGGATGGCCTGGGCAGCCGCGCATCTCTGCGGCAGCGAGGAGCCGGTCGTCCTGCGGCTGCCATTCATTGCACTCTTCGCAGTCACGACCTTTCTGATGTACCGGCTGACCTCGGCGCTGTTCGGCCGAGAGGCGGGCTTCTGGGCGGCGGTCGTGCTGAATTTGGCGCCAGTCTTCGGGATCAGCAGCGCAAGCTGGATATTGCCCGATGGCCCGCTATTCGCTGCGCTGCTCGGGGCTGCCTCTTGCCTGGTCGCGGCGTTGCGCTCGAACGGCCGTACAGCGTGGGGCTGGTGGTTGGGGAGCGGGGTGTGCGCAGGCCTCGCCCTTGGTTCCAAATACTCCGCTGGGCTGACCATCCTGGGCGCGGCTGGGTTTCTCTTGACCGAGCCTACCAGCCGTCGCTGGCTGGCCCTGCTGCATCCCTACGCCGCCGGCTTGGCCGCATCGGTGATCTTTCTGCCCGTTCTGATCTGGAACGCCGAAAATGATTGGGTTTCGTTCTTGTTCCAGGGCGGCCGGGTAGCAGGATGGTTGCACCCACTACGACCGATCGCCACCCTCGTCGGCGCGGCGGTGTTCCTGCTGCCTTGGATATGGGCCCCGCTGCTGGTATGCGGTTTTTTAGCGCTGCGGCGCGGGCCGACCGACCGGGAGCGCTGGCTATTGGTTTGCCTCGCCGCACCGCCTCTGGTCGCGTTCACGGCAGCCTCGCTGTGGGGCAAGGTGCTGTTCCACTGGGCGTCGCCTGGCTATCTGATGCTGGTGCCGCTGCTCGGAGACGCCGTGGCCCGGAACTGGCGCAGCAGCCGAGCCGTGCGCACCTGCCTCGCCGGAACTACCGGATTTGTCTTGCTCGGCTGCTCGCTCTTCGCCACCGAGGTGAAATTCAACTGGCTGCCCGCCATCATTGGAGACTTTCGGCCCGGTAGGGATCCGAGCCTCGATGTGATCGACTGGACTTCGCTGCGGGACGAGCTCGCGCAACGGGGGCTTCTTGCTCGGCCAAGACTGGCGGTCGCCGCGCTGCGATGGTCCGACGCAGGAAAGATCGACTACGCTTTGGGCGGCCGGTTGCCTGTCATCTGCCTCGGCCCCGATGCTCGCCAATACGGCCTAACGGCGCGCCATGACGATCATATCGGCAACGACGTTCTGATCGTGACGCGCGTCCCGTTCCAGAAAATTGTCGGGCAATATTGGTTCTTGTTTGATTCGATAGAGCCGCTGGCACCGGCTACCATCCTTCACGCCGGCCGGCCGGCGCTGGAGCTGAACCTGTTCCTCGGCCATCGGCTGCACCAGGCCGCCGAGGAATGCTGCGCCTCCTAGGTTCGACCGGGCGGGTACCCCTTGAAATCCCGCGCGATATAGAGTGTGTAGGTGCGGGAGGTCCCGGGTCCCAGCGGGATGGCGATCGAGCGCAGGCGCTCGATCGTGGCAAAGCTCGGCTCCATCTCGTTGATCAATTCGTGTTCCGAGACCAGTAGAAAGCTGTTGCCGAGCCGTTTGCCGAGCGCGTTCGCGAGGTCCCACTGGTCCTGAATGCGGCTGGTCACCTTCCATTTGACGGCGTCGAGCGGGTGCGGCCGAATGTAAAAGATCAACGCCGCGGTCAGCTCACGATCGTCGGCGAACAACGTCAGCCCTGGACGCGCTGCGAGTTCCTTGCCGACGATCGTGCCGAGCTCGCGCCAGCCCCGCACGCGGCGCAGCGGATCGTACTGGGCAGGCAATTGCAAGCCACATGCGGCGAGCGCCTCGCGGCCGGTGAAGAGCAGCGCAACAGCGGCGAGATGCAATGCAATCGACACGATGAGGAGCCTGCGCCATCCGCACTGCAATGCCCATGCGACAACCAGTACCGTCGCGGCGACGTAAGTCGGCGCCGCCCAATTCGCATGGGCGCGCGACAGCAGGCTGACGATCATCATCATCGTCAGAGTGGGCAATGCAAAGGCGGCCAGCAGACGGGCGCGCGGTTCGGCAAGGCCGCGCCATGTCGCGGTCAGTAAGATCAGGCCGGCAAACAGCAATGGCCCGAAGACGCCAAATTGCGCGCCGACAAATTCGATAAAGGCGCCCGGGTGGAACAATTGGCCGCTGAGCGCGGCATTATCCCTGGTGTGCAGGTAGCTGACAAAGCCGTTTCTCCAGTTCCACCAGAAATTCGGCGAATAGAGCACGAGGGCAATCCCCGTCGCGCTCAGCAGCGGACGCAAGTGACGGCGCTCGCCTGGAAAGAGAAGCACGAAGCCGAGCGCCGACAATAGCCAATAGGCCATCGCGTATTTCGCGAGCAAGCCCAGCCCCGCCGCGAGGCCAACCGTCAGCCACCAGGCCCATCCGTCCTCATCACGCGCTCGGACAAATGAGTAAAGCGCAGCCGCCCAGAACAGTAGCAGTGGCGCGTCGGTCGAGATCACGAAGGCAGAAACCGACACGCCGGGGAGACTCGCATAGGTCAGCGCCGACCAGAATCCAACTCGCGCGTCATACAGACGCGCGCCGATGCCATAAACGAAGGCCGCGGCCCCGGCATGGAGGAGCGGGGCCGACAGGCGGACTGCAAACTCGCTGTCGCCGAACAACCCGGTCGTTGCCGCAATCAGCCAGGCGACCAGCGGCGGCTTGGAGTAGTAGCCGAGAGCGAGTTCCTGCGACCACACCCAATACTGGGCTTCGTCCGGGAACAAGTCGGCCGGCTGCAGAGCCAGCCAAACCAATCGCAGCACGGTGATCGCCGCAACGCCGGCGAGCATCCAAGCGGCATAGGGGCGGGCAGCCCGGCCGCAGCTCATTGGTGGAGGAGCGCAACCCCCGCTTCGGTCATCGCGCGCATTGCGCCCTGGAGCGAGCCGTCAACGTCGATGCCGCGGCACGCATCGGTCACGACCGTGACCTCTAACCCCGACTGATGGCCGTCCATCGCCGAATAGAACACGCAAAAGTCGGTGGCGAGCCCGCACACCGTGATACGTTCAAATCCGCGTTCCTTCAGATAACCAGCGAGCCCCGTCGGCGTGCGGCGGTCGTTCTCGAAGAATGCCGAATAGGAGTCGATCTCCGTTCGGAAGCCCTTTCTCAACACCAGCTCGGCATGCGGCGCATCGAGACCGGGATGAAAGGCGGCGCCCGCCGTTCCCTGCACGCAATGGTCGGGCCACAGGACTTGCCGGCCGTAAGAAAGATCGATCGTGTCAAATGGTTGTCTGCCCGGATGCGAGCTCGCAAAGGATGCGTGGCTGGGAGGATGCCAATCCTGAATCAGGACCACGTGCGCAAACTTGGCGGCTAGGCGGTTTACGGCAGGAACGATCTGGTCGCCCTCCGGCACCGCGAGCGCGCCGCCGGGACAAAAATCGTTCTGGACATCGACGATTATGAGAATGTCTCGGTCGCTCCGCGTCATTGCTTGCCCCGCAGCCGCGGAATTATCTCCCGCGCAATGAGTTCCACTTGGTCCATCCGATACCGGTACGGGATGAAGATCAGCTTCTGGACACCCACCGCAAACTGTGCCCGCAATTGCGCGACGCACTCGTCGGCCGTGCCGAAAATCGCCGCTTCCTTTGTCGAGTCGCTCCATGCGGCGTAGTCCCACTCCTGGCCGAGCCATTCCAGCATCGGTGCCTCGACCGCTGAGCGTGACGGCCCGACATAGATGGGCAATTGGTTGGCGTTGAGCAGGCTCGCGGGGTCCTTCCCTGCGGCTTCCGCATAGCCACACACCTTCGCCCAGGATTTGGCGAACCCTTCGGGCGTGTAGAAATAGGTCAGCCAGCCGCCGTTGAGCGCCGCTCGCTTCAGCACGCGGTCGACATAGCCGCCGATCAGCATGACCGGCAGCCGTGGCGGCTTGGGCGACATGTTGGAGCCGCGCAGCCGGTGCGGCGCATACTCGGCATCGACCTGCTCCTCGGTCCACAGCCGCCGCAGGATCTCGAGATTGCGGTCCATGATCCTGCCGCGCTCGTTGAACGGCACGCCCACCGCGTCGAACTCCCTTTTGTACCAGCCCGACGCCATGCCGAGGATCAGCCGCCCTGCGGCGATCAGATCGAGGCTCGAGAGCTCCTTGGCCAGCACCACCGGGTTGCGCAATGGCAGCACCAGCACCCCAGTGCCGAGCTTGATCTTTATGGTGCGTGCGGCCACTGCGCTCAGCAGAGTGAGCGAATCGATCACCGGAAAGGGCGGCTCGACACCGAGAAAGATGTGGTCCCACACCCAGACCGAATCGAACCCCAGCGCTTCGGCCTTGACGGCATAGGCGATCAGCGCCTGCGGGTCAGGCATCTCCGGAAAGGTCGTAAAGTTCCGCATCGCGAGGCCAAAGGTATTGGAGAAGATCGTCACTGCGATCACTCCTTACGCCGTGTAGAGTCTATCGGGGTCGAGATGGCGCAGCGCCTTCAGCTCCTTCTCGCTGGGCGGTTCCGTTATGGCGAGCTCCGCCGCGATCAGCAGCTCGAACCCCGTATTCGTTTGCACCTGCTCGGTCGTGATCCCCGAATGCAAGGCGACCAGCTGCATGCGCTTCGAACGCTCTTCGAAGCCGAAAATGCCGAGATCCGTTACGACACGGTACATGCCGCCAGTGGTCAGCCCGGCCTCGCGCCGGCTCTCCGCGCCAGACAAGAACCCGGGGCTCGTGACGAAATCGACCCGCTTCACAAAGCGGCGTTTCTCATGCTTCATCGCGACTATCATCTGCGTCAGGCTGGCGATATCGTTGCCGCCGCCGGTTCCCGGCAGACGCGTCACCGGATGATCGGGATCGCCGATGAACGAGCTGTTGAGATTGCCGTACTGGTCGATCTGCGCGCCGCCCATAAAGCCGATGTCAATATAGCCGCGCTGCAGGAGGAGCAGCACATCGGTGCTGCCCAGCACCATATTGGCGCGCCGCGCGCAGCGCTGTTCGTTAGTGGAGGGCGGCAGCTTGCCCGGTTCGATGAAGGCGCCGACGACGCCGCCTTCGAACAGAATCGTAAGCCCCGGTGCGTGCAGGCGTTGCGCGAGGGTTGCAGCCAAGAGCGGCACCCCGACCCCGGCAAACACTACCTGGCCGTCGCGCAGCAGCCGTGCGCTCATGACGGCGAGGAGTTCGCTCGCTGTATGGTCCGCCGTCCTAGTCGTCATGGATGCTGGTCCCGCGGCGGCGCGCGTCGAGCAATTCCCGCAGCCCGAGCAGGTCGAGGTACTCGGCCCATGATTTAGGGCCGTAGACGTACCGCTCGAGGTAGGCCCGCACACCCTCCTCGGGGTCTCGCCTGATCTGTGCGGCGTAGGCGTCGAGGTGCTCGAAGCAGGGCTCGTAGATACCGTAGCACTCGTGTGGGGCCGAACCGAACGGCGCCTCCACGACCGCGTCCACTGCCATGAATGGGATCTTCGTCTGGTCGGGAGCCCGGCGGATCTTGTTATTCGAGACAATCCGCTCGGTCGTCAAGATCACCCGGTTCGCCGCCATCGCCAGATCGAGGTCCATAAACGGCAGCCCGTCGATCTGTGCATTGCCGTAAGCATCGCAGCGCTGCACATGGATCAGCGCGACATCCGGGTTCAGCGCCGGCACGAGCATCAGCTTCGCGCCGGTGAAGGGGCAGTCGATCAGCCTCGTTTCGGGCAACCTGTGCGCGATGTCCGAGCCCATCATCGAGCGCATCGGCAAAAACGGCACACCCATCGCACCGGCGCGAAACCGCAACCCGACCGCCATGTGGCTCCACTCCTCGAACCGGGCGCGCCCGGTCTCCGTATAAAGCCGCATGATGCGGGAGACGCCCCACACGATGCCCTGGCTGAACCAGCTCGTCAGGAGGTGCCGGCTCGCTCCGGAGGCAAAGAGCAGCTCTCCCTCGTTGGATGTGATGCTGCGTGCGCAAAAAAGATCCTTCCGGCCGGCTCGAATCAACGCCCAGATCATCGCCATCGGGGTGCGCGACAACGTGCTGCCGCCGATGCCGACCGAAGCGTTGTCCGCCACAAGCGCTGCCGCCTCATCGAGGGACATGACCTTTTCGCGCAGGCTCCGGTCCCGCTCGTGGGTCCGATGGCAAAGCTCGGCGTAATCCGGCGTCAACAATCCTCTCCGAAGCCCGCCAACCTGTTAAACTCTGCGATGAGCTCGTCCCATGCCGAGGCGGTTTGGCGCAGCTGCCGCCAAAAGCTTTGAGCGCGGCGCCTTTCGAACTCGGCGAGCGGTATGCCCTGCTGCTCAACCCAGGTGAAATAGCCCAGGTTAAATATCCGCGAGCGCTCGTCATGCGTCAATTCGAGAACATCATTGTCGGCAGCGCCGAGCAGATGCTGTCCGAAGATCTCGCCCGCATTTACGGCATCCAATCCGTCCGGGTAGTTTGCCGCGAGTACTTTTCCGCGTTCACTGCCGTAGAGCGCCGCGCTGTCGGTCGCGACCGTTATCAAGACATCTTCGTCGCCGAGTTGAAGGCGTTTTGCGGTCTTGACCGCTGCCACGAGATTGGCGATGCCGGAAAGTCCCAAATACTTCAGGCCGTCCAAGACCTCCGGGGCGATCCGGCGGCGGTCCGCCAGATAGGCTAAGCCGGTCTCGCTGTTGAACAACAGATCGAGCGCAGCGACGCTGCGCTCCGAAACGCCGACCACAATGTCGGTATTCATGACATTGTGGATGTAGGGCACATGCTTGTCTCCGATGCCCTGAATGTTGTGCTCGCCAAAGCCGTTGCGCAGCAGGGTCGGGCATTCGCTCGCTTCGGCGGCGACGATGCGGGCGCCCAATCTGTCTTTGAGGTAGTCGCCGGCGGCGAGCGTCCCGGCCGATCCGGATGCGGCGACAAAGGCCGCCATCGAACGGGCGGGGCTCTTTGACCGGCACGTCTCGAAGATGCTTGCGAGAGCGGGTCCGGAACAGGTGTAGTGCGCGACATAGTTTCCGAATTCAGCAAACTGGTTCAGCACGAGATTATCGGGGTCACGCGCAAGCTCGGCGCATTTATCGTAAATTTCCTTGACGTTGCTCTCCGAGCCGGGGGTGCGGATGATG
>JAFASL010000285.1 GCA_019244535.1 Alphaproteobacteria bacterium | reverse complement strand
CGGTTATAGACCATCAAATTGAGGCCTTCGTGGTCGTGTACGGTGGCGTGCACCGGGCAGACGACCTCGCATGGCGCGTTCTCGCAATGCATACAGGGCATCGGCTCGAACGCGATGTCCGGATTGTCGGACGGCCCGGAATAATAGCGGTCGATGCGCAGCCAATGCATGACCCGCTGATCGAGCACCAGATCCTTGCCGACGACCGGTATATTGTTTTCGGCCTGGCACGCGACGACGCAGGCCTGGCAGCCGATGCAGGAATTCAGATCGATCGCCATCGCCCAGGCGTTGCGGGGATATTTGTAGTCGGGATAAAGCGACTGATCTTTTTTTGGCTGCTCGAGAAAACCCGGGTTCTTCTGGTATTCAGCGAGGGTCCCCTCATGGATCAGATCGCGCCCGGCGACGCGGTCTTGCTGTTGCGTCCTCGCGAGCCGCAAGGTGTCGCCGGTCTTGCTCAGCGTGACCTGCGTGCGCCAAAGCGCCTCGGTGCTGCGCAATCGATAGGCATCGAAGCCGACGCCGGCCCCGAGCCCGCCCGCACGCCGGCCAAAGCCGAGCGGCAAGGTGATGCAGTCGGGCGCCTGACCCGGCAGAATAAAGAACGGCGCGCGGACGCTTCGGCCATCGGCAGCAATCGTCAGTACGTCCTCGGTTTTGATGCCGAGACGAGCCGCTGTCGCTGGTGCGATCAGCGCGGCGTTGTCCCAGGTGAGCCGGGTGAACGGGCGCGGCATTTCCAGTAGCCAGGGATTATCGGTAAACCGGCCATCCCAAACCCCGGGATCCGCTCGAAATAGCACCGTGACCGCGCCTTCCGCTGGCGCAGGTGTCTGCAATTCGGCTCCGAGATCGGATTTCGGGGTAACAGCGGCTGCAGCAGCGGCGCTGTCTTTTATAATGCCCACCCGCAAGGATTCGTGCCAGAAAGCCTCAAAATCACCGAGCCCCTTCTGCTGCGCTTGCTGCTGCCAATAGCCGCGCACCAGCGCATGGTCATCGGGTGAGGTGTCGGCCAGCAGTACTGCCAGCAGCTCCTGCGCCGAATGGCCGCCGTACAATCTCCTCACCTGCGGCTGCTGGATCGTGACCGCGCCGTCAAAGGCGCGCGCGTCGCTCCACGCTTCGTACTCGTGCGTTGCCGGAATCTGCCAAGTGCTTGCGTCCGCGGTTTCGTCCGCGTAAAGGGTCAGAGCAATCGACACCGGCACGCGCTTCAGCGCGGCGGCGAAGTCGAGGTCCGCGGGCGCCGTGTAGACGGGGTTGGTCTCCAGCATGACGAGCGTATCGACCTTGCCGGCTGCCATGTCGGTGGTCAGTTCGTGCAAGGATTGCTGCTGTGCCGAAGCGGACACGGCCACGGGCTCGATCGGGCGGATGGTCGTGCCAAAAGACCCCAGCACGCTATTGATCGCATCGGCGAAGAGATGCATCTCGACTGGCTGCTCGCGCCCGACGTGAACGAGCGCGCGACCACGGCTTTGCATCAGGTCTTGCGCAGCCGCCTTCAACCAGGACGCGTCCTTGACATCATGCTGCCCCCACGACGCGGGCCCGGCGCCGGTCGTCCCGGCAAGGTAGCGCATCGCCTCGAACAGTTCGGCCGGCCGCATCGACAGGCGATGGTCGGCCTTGACGCCGATCAAGGTGGGCGTGCTCTCGATTGCGTAAACCCGGCTCATCTGGCCGTGAGTTTCGCCGGGACGGCGGTGCGCCGCAAACTGGCGGGCATAGGCCAGCCACCCCGGCACCCCGGAAATAAGGTCGCTCTCGACCGCAAAGATCACATCGGCGGCGCCGACATCGAAGACGCACTCGACTGGGCGGCCAAACGCGCGCTGCGACGCCGCCAGCTCGTTGTCGCGGTGCAACGGCTCCCATTGGTGCCAGCGCATCGCGGGTAATTGCTTCTGCACTGCGTCGATTTGCGCAGCGAGCGACGGGGACGTCACCGTTCCGGTCAACAGCCGCAAGCCCTCACCGCCTTGTGCCAGCAGATGGCCGCGGCGCTCGTAAAGCATCGTGACAAAGCGCTCCCAGGTATCGATCTGTCCATCGCCGACGATCGACTGCGCGCGGCGCGGGTCGTAGAGCGTCAGGATCGTCGCCTGCATGATTGCGCTGGCGGCGCCAAGGCTCGCAGGATGGTCGGGGTTGCCTTCGACTTTGACTGGCCGCGCCATTTGATGCGCGACAAGAACGCCGTTGGCGTAACCCCCGCTGGTCGTCGCTGTAGCGTAGTAGCGCGAGCGCCCCGGCACGATCCCGGGCGGCTGCTCGACGTACGGCAACAGCTGGCGCGGATTGGGCTCCGGACCACAGGCCGACAGCCCGCCCAATGCCATTGAAGCGGCCATCAATTGCAGAAACCGCCGACGATCGAGAGCCCCGAGAACCTCTCCGAAACGCGGTACCTCGCGCTCAACGGCCGCCGCGAACTCCGGCGTTTCAGCGAGCTCCTCGAGACTGCGCCAATAAGTGCGTGCGGACGCGCTCATCGGTGGCACACGCCGCAGTCCGAAAGAGTCTCGGGATGGATGTGGTACTCCGCCATCAGCTGGTCGCCCGACGGCGTATCGCCATTACGCCGCCAATGCGGGTTGAAGACCTGGTCGCGTGGACGCAGATGCGGCGCCGGATCGCGGTGGCAGGACAGGCACCAGCTCATATAAAGCGTCGTGGCCTTCCAGGTCAGCGGCATGTCGCCGATCGGCCCGTGGCACTCGGTACAGCCGACGCCCTTTGCAATATGGATGCTGTGGTCAAAGTAGACGTAATCCGGCAACGTATAAACTCGGGCCCAGCGCAACGGCTTGTTCTCAGCGAGGCTCTGCCGCACCGGCGCGAGGATCTCCGCATTGGTCCAGATCTGCGAGTGGCAGGTCATGCAGGTATGGGTCGGCGGAATGCCGGCGTTCTGCGAGACTTCGACCGTCGTATGACAATAGCGGCAGTCGAGCCCGAGGCCGCTGACGTGGTGCTTGTGGCTGAACGGTACCGGCTGCGGCGGGATATATCTCTCCTGGGAGTTGTAGCCCATCACCGGCACGACCCAGACCAGTATCAGCAGAAACACAAACAAGCCCGCCGTTGTAAGCAGGGCGATATTCATGAACAGGTTGGCTCTCGGGCCGAAGATCGCCACCACATGCTCCGCAAACCAACGATCCGCTCAACGCGGCTGAGGTTTGTTGGTTCCCGCCTTCGTCGATTTGCTCTGGGGCTCTATAGCCGCAGTAAGGTTGCGGCAAAACGTTGATCCAGATTATTGATTGCAGGCCGCATCTCCCGACGGGAGAAATCGGGCTAATGGTCTGCCGGCGACGAGCAAAGTCGTGACGAAAGCGCCAAGGGCGAGGGCACCGGCTAGCAACGCGCCGCGATGTTGCGTTGCCCACAATTGCACGCTACTGGCTTCGGCGCAGTTGTCGAAGCGGCCATGCGTACCCGGGTCGCCCGGCACCGCATCGAACAGATTGTCGGGCTGCGACGGATCCTTTGGCGCATCCGTCAACTGGCTGGTATAGCCTTTGTGAGCCAGATATCGGTCGAGCAGTCCCGGGAAGAATTTGTTGGCGGCAATAGCTTGGATGCTCGAGCGTCCGACCCAAACCTCCCGGCGGCGCGAATGGGCAGCGTAATATATCGCCTCGGCGGCAACTTCTGGCTGGAAGATCGGCGGCACCGGCCGCGGCCGCCGGCTCATTTTATTGCGCGCCCAGTTGAACTGCGGGGTGTTCAGCGCCGGCATCTGAACCATGACGAGATGCACATCGACGCCGTCATGCATCAACTCCGTGCGCAGGCTATCGGTAAAGCCGCGGATCGCAAACTTGGCGCCGCAGTATGCCGATTGCAGCGGTATTGCGCGATAGCTGAGCGCGGAGCCGACCTGCACGATTGTGCCGCGGTTGCGCGGCCGCATCCGTTTCAGTGCGGCCATCGTGCCGTAGACAAACCCGAGATAGGTTACCTCGGTGGCACGGCGGTATTCGTCTGGCGCGACCCGGTGAAACGGCGCGAAGATCGTCGCCATCGCGCAGTTTACCCAAATATCGATCGGGCCGAACTGGTCCTCCACCCGGGTAGCCGCCGCCTCTACGGCGTCCGGGTCTGCGACATCGAGCGGCAACGCTAGCGCCTTTCCGCCCTCTTTTTCGACTTCCGCGGCAGCCGCCTGCAGCCCCTGGGTACCGCGCGCGATAAGCCCGATCTGCGCTCCTTGCGCGGCGAAGGCATGCGCGGTGGCACGCCCGACCCCCGCCGACGCCCCGGTAATTACGACCGTTTCCGGCACGATGATCTCCTGTCGGGAGTGCTCTATAGAGGGCCGGCGCTGCCGAGGTATGCAGCATCGGCGACTTACGGACAACAATCGCTCTTGTTGATTGTTCCGACGCTCCGCTACCTTCCGCCGGCACGCGACAGCGGCATGAGGAATTGGCGGGTGACAGATCAAATCGAAATTGCGCTGGCCGAAATCCGGTTTGACGATAACGGTCTGGTGCCGGTAATCGCGCAACAGCACGATACCGGCGAAGTCCTGATGCTGGCATGGATGAATGCCGACGCCGTTCGGGCGAGCCTTACCGAGCGGCGCGCCTGCTACTGGTCGCGTTCGCGAGCAAAATTATGGCGGAAGGGTGAGACTTCCGGACAGATCCAATGGCTGCGCGAGATGCGGCTCGATTGCGATGGGGATGCGGTCCTGGCGTTGGTCGAACAGCGGGGCGTCGCCTGTCATACCTGGCGACGGAGCTGTTTCTTTCGCGCGTGGCGCAACGGCGGCTGGGCGGTCATCGCCGAACCGCAGGAGCCGCCCCCGGCGGCGGCGGGCACACCAGATTGACCTGCACCTGTTGGACCAGAGCCGAATTGAACGGCTGATTGGCGCAGTGGGCATTGTATTCGCTCACCCGCGCATTGTACCGCGCCGTAGCTTCGCCGGCTTCCTCATGAACCGGACCGATTGACTGACGGTAAGCGGCATCCCGACGCTCCAAAAGGGCCTTGTAGCGCGCTACCGCATCAGGGTTGTTGACATCTATCGAAGATCGGTCTCGCGCGAGCTGTGCGTCGAGATCGGCCAGCTGTTGGGTAACAGCACCAAACGCCTGTGTTTTCGCATTCATTTCTGCCGACAACGTCGAAACGTCCCGTTGCAGGCACAAACATGCTGCAATTTCGGATGCCTCTGGCGGAATTTGAGCGCTCGCGGTCGCGGGCGCCAACGCGGCGGCGAGGAGGAAGCCAACAGCCGTCATGCGCGCCGAACCTGTCATCTAGTCGCTCCATTGCTGAATGCGGAACCCGGCACGGCAACAATACGACCCCCGCGCAAAGGGGCAAAGAGCGCGCGCGAGATAATCCCGCGCGCGGCTGGCACGCCACTTAGTGGGCCGTAGTGCGGTTTGCCGGATCGGCCAGTTCGCGGACCCGTTCCGCAGCTTCATGGCCAAGCGCATTAGCTGCGTTCCACAGCTCGTCACGCGCTTCGCCGACGTAGTCCTGCTCGATCGCGGTAGGCGGCAGCATCGCCGCAAGCAGCGCGCCGGCTACCAACCCGGCGATGCCGATCAGCCAAGGATCGGTCGACAGCTTCTCCGTAACCTGCCCGCTGGCCCGGTTCGCAAGATCGCCGGCGGCGTTTGCCCGATCGAGCACCGCGCTGCCCGCGTCCCGAACAGAGCTGAAGGCGCCGCGGGCCGCTCCCGCGGCCTGGTGAACCCAACCATTCCCGCGCCCCGAACCGGCTCCCTCCTCGCCGCCACCGCTTACGCCGAGCTGCCCGGCCATCTCGCCGATTTTGCGGCTCGCGGCCCGCACCCGATCATCCTGAGCGACGCGCTCCGCCAGACCGGTGTTGCTGGCGATAAGCCAGGCGATCCCAACCCCAATCAATGACAGCGGAACCCAATTGGTCTGAAGCGCCTCACCTATGCCGCCATTACCCTCGCTCACGTTGTAATGCTCCGTGCTCATGTCGTTTTCCTTTCGCTGGCTCGCATCACGAGATCTGCTCGCGGATCCACTCTTCGTCCTCGCGCAGCGAGTTCAGTGTTCGCCGGGGAACCAGGGCGTCAGCATCGAGCCGGCCTTTGCCGAACCACAGCAGCCCGCCCCCGATCGCGATCACGACCAGGCCAATGATCAGCGCCGCGAGCCAGGGCGCGAGCACTGTGCTGAGGCCCAATATTGCAGCCGCGATCAGCGCCAGCCAGCCGCTGAACGCGATCAGCCCGCCTGCTGCGATGGTGCCGGCGCCGGCGCCTAAACGGCCGAGCTTCTCGCCAATTTCGGTCTTAAAGAGCGCAATCTCTTGCCTGACGAGAGTACCCGTTTCGTTAGCGAGGTCAGACAGCAATGCCGCGATTGAACGGTCCTGCCTGGGATGTCGAGCCGCGACGTCGGGTCGGAGGCCATCGCCCGAGAGCATCAGCGCGACTCCACCGTTTCCGACGATCCGATTGCATGACCGGCTGTCGTTTCGCTACCAAACCCCGGGGCGCTCGAAACGGCTGCCGTAACTTCACGGGTCGCCTCGCGGCGCGAGGATTCGCGCATCGGATCTGGGTTTCGGCTCTGCACACTGATCGCCGTCCAGAGCAGGCGTCCGGTTATAAAGCCCACGGCGACTGCACCGAGCACGAAAAGGGTCGGTTGCCGCCGTGCAAACTCCTCGGTGTCCGCGACGAGCTCGTTCCATTTGCGCCATTGCAGATTGTGAGAGACAGCTCTGACCTGGTCACCGGCCTGTTGGACGTAGCGCGCGACCATGGGATTTTGCGATCCGTGCAGCGATCGGGCGGCGCCTTCGAGTGCCTCCGCAACACCCCTTACTCGATCCGAGATCTGTTGCTTTTGCTCTTCCAACAATGATTCGGCGGTCGATCGGGCCGCATCGATGAATTCAGCGACGACACTGCGGTCGCTTTCCCCATGCGATGCCGAGCGGTTCCTATAGGACACGCCCTGCTGCGAGCTCATGCTCGAAGAGCCCTCGATTTTGTCTGCCATGCTTAGCCTCCGAAAACAGCTTGGCTTCACGGTCCTGCTGCTCCAACGGATTGGTTCGACCTCAGGTTCCTGTCGGCCGCAGGAATTCCCCTCCGGATTCGTTGTCCAATGGATGCCACATTGCCCGGTAATTGAGAGAGAATTTGCCGGGCGTGATCGGCTGGCGAGGTGGGGGATGTCGAGAATTCAGAAGATGGCAGCCGGAGTTCATGGCTGAGCCGAAAATTCGGCTCGACCCCGCCGACCGCATCCGGCCTTCGTCCCGAAAGGGCGCCTCGCGGCGCCGCACCGGCCGCAGGCGCTCATCCGTGCGAGCCGGCAAGCTCGGCATCTTGCTGCTCCTATGGGTGGGGATAGTTGGCTGCGGCCTTCTTGGCTATTTCGCCCTGACTTTGCCCGACACCAGCGAACTCACCCGGGCCGAGCGGCGGCCCAGCGTCACGATCCTGGCGGCGGACGGCAGCCTGCTGACCACATTCGGCGACCTCTTCGGGCAGCCGCTGAGCCTGAAGGAAATGTCGCCCTATTTGCCGAAAGCCGTCGTAGCAACCGAGGACCGGCGGTTCTACAGCCATTTCGGGGTCGATCCGATCGGGCTTGGACGCGCAGTCTTCGCCAATATCGCAGCAGGGCACATAGTCCAGGGCGGCAGCACGATCACCCAGCAGCTCGCGAAGAACCTCTTTCTGACACCCGAGCGCAGCCTCTCTCGCAAAATTCAAGAGACGATGCTCGCGCTGTGGCTCGAGCACCGCTTCACCAAGAACCAGATACTCGAGATCTACCTGAACAGGGTCTATCTCGGGGCCGGCACCTACGGCGTCGATGCTGCAGCGCATCGCTATTTCAACAAATCGGCGAGACAAGCGAGCCTTTACGAGAGTGCTGCGATCGCCGGCTTGCTGAAAGCGCCGACGCGGTTCAACCCGGCGCGCGACCGCGAAAAAGCAGCCGAGCGCACGGCGCAAGTCCTCGCCAAAATGGTCGAGGCCGGTTTTGTCACCAGCAGCCAGGCGATGGCCGCCCTGAGTGGCGGAGGCTCATTTGCCACGGTGCCCGTCACGCGGCCGGGCGCCCGTTATTTTTCCGATTGGGTAGCCGAGCAATTGGGCGATTTTGCCGATACCGGAAACCGCGACCTGACCGTGGTCACGACACTCGACCCGCGCATGCAGGCTCAGGGCGAAGCGGCCATCGCGGAGGTGCTCGGCCGCGACGGCGCGAGAATGGCCGTCAGCCAGGGCGCGCTTGTCGCAATGGCGCCGGACGGAGCGGTGCGTGCGATGGTCGGCGGCCGCGATTACGGACAAAGCCAGTTCAATCGTGCGACCCAGGCACAGCGCCAGCCAGGCTCGGCATTCAAACCGTTTGTGTATTTGGCCGGGTTGGAAGCCGGGATACGGCCAACCGACGAATTCATCGATGCGCCGATCCGCGTTGGAACCTGGCAGCCGCGCGATTACATCGGACGCTACCAGGGCGAAATGACCTTCGCAGAGGGGCTCGCCCAATCCGTGAACACGATTGCCGTGCAGGTCGCACAGCGCGCCGGGCCCCGCAATGTTGTCGCGGTGGCTCACCGGCTCGGAATTGCCTCTGCGCTGACGCCAGAGATGAGCCTCGCCCTCGGTACCAACGAAGTGAACCTGCTGGAATTGGTCTCGGCCTTCGCGCCGTTTGCCAATGGCGGAAACGGGGTCTGGGCGCACGGCATCTCAGAGATCCGCGACAGCGCCGGCAAAATCGTGTTTCGCCGCAACGGTTCAGGGCTGGGACAGGTGGTAAGCCCGGAATTCGCGGTGGCGATGACCGAGATGCTGAGCGCCGTCATCGGCCACGGCACCGGCAGAAGCGCCGCACTACCGCGCCCAGCCGCCGGCAAGACCGGTACGACGCAGGATTATCGCGACGCTTGGTTCATCGGCTACACCGCCGACCTCGTCGCCGGGGTGTGGCTCGGTAACGACGACAATTCACCGATGAATAAAGTAACAGGGGGCTCGTTGCCGGCGCAGACTTGGCGGCGCTTCATGCTGGCTGCAACTCAGGGGATGCCGGTACGACCGTTGCCGAGCACGCCGTCACCGCCTCCCGGGGTGCTGGCGGCGGCGCCGCCGCATCCGGGCGGCTTTTTTGATAATCTGTTCGGGTTGTTCCGTCCCGCGCCGCCGCAGGAGCCACCGCGGCTCCGCGGCGGCCCCTAACGATAACGGGTTAACGCAAGGGCGAGAACGACGCCGGGACGACGAGCATGTTCTCCTGCTTGATAAACTGACCGCGCGTATTCGGCGGCCAGGCGCCGGTCGCGCGCGCCTCGTCCCGGATGCGGAAGCGCTCGGCCGCATTCTTGTAAGCCCAGATGTGGATCCATTGGTTGAGGGGGCCGAGTTCGGTGTGCCCGGCCGCCGCGAGCGGCGAGAGCTTTACCCGGCCTTCGATGCGCTCGGCCCAGCGCTCGATGACGGTCGGTGCCGCTCCGGGGAGCATCGTATAGGTGCGGATCTCATAGAGATTGCCGTGCTGGCGCGGGGTGAATGGCGGGCAGAACGGCGCCGCGTTGACGATCTTGCTCTCCATCTCGACGATGAATTCCTGGATCTTCGGCGGCCAGTTCGGAATCGATTGCGACCGCACGCGCGTCCGATGCTGCAGATCGTCATAGGGCCAGATGTGGATGATCCGGTTCAGCGGCCCGACCTCGGTGTGGAAGAACGCGCCGAGCGGCGACACCTTGACGCGTTCGGTCAGCGCCTCGCCAAACCGCTTTTCGACCTCTGGCACCGAGCCCGGCTGCAACAGGTAATTCCGTATCTCGAAGATCATCGACCTGCTCCCTTCAGAAGTTCCGCGGCATTCTAGAGGGGCGGGGTATCGAGTCAAACCTAGCGCGGAAGCAGCGTCGTTTATGCCGCTTTGCGCCGGCGATATGCCATGCCAATGCCGAACAGTCCGGTGGCGAGAAGCAGCAGAGACCCAGGTTCCGGTGTGGTCGTCGTCACGGGCGTCCCGAACGTGCCGATCGTATTGCCGGCTGCGTTGACATAAAAACCTACGACCGCGCCCAGGTCGTTGATGCCGTTGATGGTCGTCGCGGTGGAACCGGTCGGATCCAACATCGTGAACGCGCCGGCATTATCGAGAAAGCCGTGCATCACTCCGCCGGCATCAACATAGTCACCGACGATTTCGCCGAGATTGTTGACACCAAGCGCCTGGGTAGAGGCGGACCCCGGAAACTCAAACGGTGTTATCGTGCCACCGACGTCGCTAAATGCCGAGAAATTTCCGCTCGCCAGTTGGAAAAAGCCGACGACCTCGCCACTGTCATTCACACCGGTCGCCTGGCTGTTCATGTTTGCCGGCAGCAACGCGTTGATGTCGTGGAAAACCGGGGTGGTAAAGGACGGCCCGCCCGAAACCGTTATTGCGGTCTGACCGACCATGCCGGCCGGGTCGGTGGACGAATAGCCGGCCGCGGTCGTGCCTGATGGGTTGATGCCGAGCAGCTGGGTAAAGGCATTTTGAAGGATCGAGTGAAGACACCCCCGGTACTCACGAACCCGCTATTGACCCCTGCCGCACTGACGGAGAACCCGTCGGTCGTCAAAGCGTTGGCGGTGATGCCGAACACCTGCGTGCCGCCGGTCTGGCCCGGGACGTTCAGCCGGGTGAAGACGCCGGGTGGCGGCGGAAACACCAGCTGGAAACCGTTGAAAATGGTCATGTTGCCGTACCCGACGATCGCGCCCGCGTCGTTGATTCCGAGCGCCTGAGTGAAGGTCGGGTTTACCGGATCGATGATATCCTGGAATGTGTAGGTGACCGCATGCGCGGGCACCGCGGCCGAAGCGAGCGCCGCAGCGGCGAGCGCGCCGAGGGCCTGGTTTGCGTAGTGTGAGGACATTTTCCCCCCTTTTTTGGACAGGGATCGACGCATCATTTT
>JAFASL010000215.1 GCA_019244535.1 Alphaproteobacteria bacterium | reverse complement strand
ATCATCCGTCTTGTAGCGGAAGTCCCACCACCATTGGTGTCCCACTACCTGAACCGTGAATGGCGCCAGGGTCCGCGGCAGGCTGGCAACATCGGCTAATACGACATAGCCCCAAACGGCAATCGCGAACAGCACGACGAGGGAGATAGCGCTGCTGATGTAAATCCACGGCAGGCCGTTGCCGGCGCGCTCTATCGGCACCGCTCGCGGCTCGCTTGCATTCGCCCGCCGCCGGATCATTCCGACGCCAACAAAAACGCCAATGAGCAAGATCACCACAATCGAAACGGCGAGCACGAAATACAGAAGCCGCACGACACCGTAATTTTTCGTTCCGGCGGCGCGCAGAAAAGACATGCCGGAGGTCAAAGCCGACCACGGGTCGGCCCTGACCGGGCGCGGTGCCATCAGCGCGACGGCAATTGCCAATATACCGCCGCGACACGATGGTGCCGCCCGTCGCATTGCCGCTAGCGCCCTTTGTCTTCGCGACACCATGGCAGCTCAGTGTTGCTGTCCTGTGGGTGTGTGTTCGGTCGGTTTCTGTCCTTGGCTGAAGGGCTCGGTGAATTGCCATGGGGTCGCGGTCTGCTGAAACTCGGCCGGAACTTGCTCCAGCTTTGGCGATTGCGCCGACACCGTGCGTCCCCACGATGACAAATTCGGCTCGTCGCTGATGCTTTTTACGTAGCTGACGAGATCCCAGATCACGTCATCGGGCAGCACCGCCCCCCACGACGGCATCCCCAGTGGGCGGCCGTGCGCAATCGTCAGATAAATGTTGGCCGGCTCGCCGCCATATTTGAAAATCCTGTTGCTGAGAGCCGGCCCCATCCCGCCGCCGCCATTGTCGGCGTGGCACCCGATACAGTTGAACTGGGCAAAATACTTCATGCCCCGCTGCACCGAAGCCGGGTCGCCCGCCTTCGGATTTTTGATATTCGGCCGCGTGTCGATGCCGCCGGGAATGATCCTTCCGACCGGCACTTTGAGCCACTCCGCCGCTACGCCGCTGGGCTCTTCGGTGGCGCTCATCTGGCCGGCAGATTGGTCGAGCCTGTGGGTCGCCGGCGCTTTGCCGTCCTGAGCGAGTCCCTGGCTGGCAACGCAGCCGATCACTGCGCAAAATGCGATCGCCGCGATGCGGTATCCGGTCGGCCTGCGGGGCATTGGCTGTCCTCCTTATTGTGCCGGTTCCGGTCGGTCCGCCCGATCGTTCTGCTGATCCACAGCCAGCACCGGAACGCCATACTCATCGAGAATCCGCGCGATCTGCTGCTGGTTGCGCGCGACCAGCCGGTCCATCGTTTCCCGCCGCTCGCCGTCTCCCTTACGGACGCCGATCGCGATATCGAACTGGAACAGCAGCGGGGCGAATTGCTCGGTGCCGGTAATCGGCACGACGGTAAGCGCGATTGGCGATCGGCGGGCAAAGTACCCGGCGAGCGGGCCCCATGCGGCGGCAATATCGATTTCTCCGCTCGCTACCGCCTCGAGAATGCGCGCCGGCGGGTTCGGTTGACGGTAATCGCCATAGATCGTGTAACCCTTTACATTATCAATGACGCCTTGGTCGGCCAGCGCATGCCCCGGCGGGGTGTTAAAGCCGTCATCGCCGATCAATTGAACCCCTATCTTAAGCGATCTCAGCCGGGGATCGGTCATCGACGCAATGTCGAGATGGCGGTCCGAGCGAGAAACAAAGACGTAGCTCGAGCGGTAATATGGGCGCGTCGTCTCGACCGTCTCCAGCCGAGTCGGTACCCCCATCACGACGTCGCAATCACCCGCCTTCAGCGTATTGCGAATAAAGCCGCGGCGCTGCGCCCACCAGGTGTACGACACCGACTGGCCCAGTTGCCCGGCAAAAAGATCGGCGATCGCGTTTTCGAAACCGGCCTGGTGATCATTTGAGAACGGCAAATTGTTGGGGTCTGCGCAAACGCGGAATTCGCCGGCCGAGCCGGGCTCTGCGGCTCGAGCGGTTCCGCTCGCCAATGCCGCGCAGGTGAAAGCCAGCAGACCAATCGACCAGCAGGCCGCCGCGCGACATCGCGAACAAGTCATTTCTGCGGCCCGCTCGGCTGCGTCGACCCGCTACCCTGATCGGTTCGCTGACCGGAAGGCGCTTCCGCGGCCGAACGCTGCGGACTGGAGACCGCAAAAACCAGCAGCGTCCCGCCACTCGTGGTATGCGTCGGAAGATCCTGCATTGCGCCGGTGAACCCGAGCGCGCCGTTGCGCACGCGCGGGTCAATCTCGGCATTGGCCACTACTCCGGGCCATCCTCCGACCCCCGACAGAATGGCGACATATTGCATCCCGTCGCTGCCCATGTAAGTGACGGGCTGGCCAATGATCCCGGACGGCGCCTTGAACTGCCACAGCACCTTGCCGCTCTTGGCGTCGACCGCCTTGAACCAGCGGTCCATCGTCCCGTAAAACGCGACATCGCCGGCGGTGACCAATGTGCCGCTCCACACCGGAAAATTTTCGGTCACTGTCCAGACCTTTTTGCGGCCGACCGGATCCCACGCCATAAACTCGCCGCGG
>JAFASL010000168.1 GCA_019244535.1 Alphaproteobacteria bacterium | reverse complement strand
GCTTGGGGTCTCACCGGCATTGGTCACCCCGACACGATCATCAAACTCTTGGGCGAGCGCCCCGCTCCGGCAGCAGTGCAGTGCATTGCCAATTTGCTGGATTCTCCGGGCGGGCTGAAGTTCTTCGACGGTCCTGCCAAACCGCGCGCGGTAATAGCGGCGGCACGCGCCAACGGTATCGGCGTGATGGGCATCCGCGCAGTGCAGGCAGGCGCATTGACCAGCGAAATTGATCGACCCCTGCCCGAGAACCACCCGGAGATGCGCGACTACGAGAGAGCGGCCGCTTTCCGACGGCTCGCCGCCGATTTGGGCGTCACTCCGGCGTTCCTGGCCCATCGTTACGCGCTGTCGCTGGACATCGACACACTCGTGCTGGGCGTCAAGAACCGGCGGGAACTGGCAGAGTGCGTAGCCGCGGCTAAGGCCGGCTCATTGCCGGCGGAGTTGCTGGCGCGGGTCGACCAGACGGTGAATCGAAACGCGTACCAGACCGAGTGGTAACCTTGCCGCTTTCGGCAAAAACGCGTCTGATCTGAACCAGTGAGCCGAAAGCGGCCACCGCAAAAAGGCCGGCAGAGGCGATGACCACGGCCAATACGAGCGGGTTGCCGCTGGTGCCGAACGAGAGCGCGGCCGTGGCCCCTGCCGCGCCTATCATCTGGAGGAAGCTCGCGAGCCCGGAGGCGGCGCCGACGACGCCGACCTTGGCCCCGAGACTACCGGCAACGGCATTTGGCGTGATGAGACCGCTGCCGCAACAGATCAGGATCATCGGACCGATGATCGTATAAGGGCTTGTCAACCGCATCGTGGCTAAGAATACCATCGCAAAGCCTGCGGGGATGAGGACCGCGCTGCCGAGGGCGATGAGATTGTCGACCCCGAGCCGTCGCGTCAGCCGGTTGGAGAGAAAGCTGCCGACGAGAAAGCCCATTGGGGGAAGCGACGCGTAATACCCGTAATCTTGCGGAGAGATTCCCAGCCCGATGATAAGCACCGCGGGAGCGCCGGCGGCGAAGATGTGAAAGCCTGCATGAGCGCCGGCGGCGGTGAGTGCATACGCCACAAAGCGCGGTGTTTTAAGCAAGCCGCGATAGCTGGCCAGCATATTGCTGGCGAGCAAGGCCAACGTTTGGGAGCGAGCCGGATCGGTTGCGGCGGGCGACTCCGGCACATACCGAACAACTAGCGCCAAGGCAACCAGCGCCAAAGCAGCCACCGCACCAAAATTCGCCTGCCAGCCGATCCAGGCCTGCAAATAGCCGCCGGGGATCGGCGCGAAGGCTTGCAAGAGGGTCAGAAGGATCGACAACCCCGCGATGACCTGAGCGGCGCCTTCCTCGCCGTAGATGTCTCGAATTGTGGCCCGACCAACCACCATACCACCCGAAAGGCCGACGCCTTGCACGATGCGGGCGCCGATCAGCCACCCGATCGTCGGGCTAGCCGCACAGCCGATGCTGCCGATAGCGCTCAGCGAAACGCCGAGTATCATCGTCCGCCTTCGTCCGCACCTGTCAGATAGGGGTCCCAGTACCAGCATGCTCGCCGCGAAAGCTGCCAGATACGCGACAAACGTTAACTGTACCCGTGAGATCGAGGTATCGAGTGCGTTGGCTATTGCCGGGATCGAGGGCACGTAGATGGTTGAAGCCACCAGCCCGAGCGAGCAGGTGATGGTAAGTGTTGCGAGGAGCGGGCGACGACCGGTATTCGCCGGTTGATCGGGTTGTTCAAAATCACTGCCCAATTTTAACACGTCGCCTTCCTCTATCGCCGACCAACCGCCGCGCTGTGCTGCTCGGCAGCAGCGGGGAAGTGACGGAAATATTCGAGCTCAAGCGCAAACAGAATAGTCCGAAGCGGACTCTCGCCCTAACAGTTTGCTAATGAATCACTGCCGATGCGCCGTAATGACGTTTTTTTGACGCGCCCCTGATTAACCTTAAGTGAGGAGGGAATGCGCAGCGCCACCACCAGCGAACGCCTTCCCTCGCAGGCAGCGGCGCCTCAGCCAGGCGGAAAGGACATTCGATGATCATTCGCGATTTTGGCTTGATTGCCAACAGCGACGCGAGGGTCATCTCCGCAACCGTTTTGTGGGAGGATTGCGGCTACCCCGAGCAGGAACTCACCTTCGAGACTCGCGGCTGCGAGCTTGATCGCGCCGCTTCGCAGGTTTCCGCGGATGCCTTCTTGACCGCGTGTTTTCCGCTTGCTGCGGCGCACGGGGAAGCGCGGGTCCGGATCGAGGCTCGCCCCTGCCCTATGCTGGTCGAAGGCCTTTATACGGCTCACGCCTGGTGGACGAGCTGGGGCGGCATGCCATTCCCGATGCCCGCGATCGAAACCCCCGGCAAAGGAGGCCGCGGAACAGCAGCGAGTGATCCGCGGGGCGTCGCATTTCTTTCCGGAGGTGTTGACAGCCTGCACATGCTGATGCGCAACCATCGTCTGTACCGAGAGGAGGATCCGGCTTATATCCGCGATGCTCTCTTCATTCATGGCTTCGATATCGGGAAACGTGCGCGGAATGCCGAAGAAGAGCGCTTTCGCATAGCCCTGAGGCATCTGGAACCTTTAGCGGCGGAAGCCGGGCTTCGGCTGATCTCATGCCGCACCAACCTGCGTCATCTGCCTTCGAAACCTGATTTCTGGTACTATCGACACAATGGAGCGGCATTGGCGGCAGTTGGTCACGCGGCAATCCTCGGGAGAGCGTTTCTGTTTATCGGTGCCTCGCATGACATTGCCAATCCGGTCCCGATCGGGTCTCATCCGGCGGTGGACGGACTGTTCTCCAGCCAGCGCGTCACCGTGATCCATGATGGTGCTCGCCATGCGCGCCTCGAGAAAGTGTGCGAGCTGGCGAGCTGGCCGACCGCGCTCGCCGCCTTGCGCGTCTGTCCGGCCAATCCGGGCAATGATCTGAACTGCGGGGTCTGCGAAAAGTGTCTGCGCACGCGCCTCGAGCTGCTGGTTGCCGGCGTCGAAGAGACTCCAGCCCTCGGTCCGAGCCTTACCCCGATCGAGCTGTGGGACAACCTCGGACCGGTCGGTGACCGAGCCGTCACATACGAGGGTTTATTGGCGCCGCTGCGCGCTCGCGGGCTGACGGCGCTTTGCGAGCTGCTCGAGCGGAAGATCAAAGCCTACCGCGAGGGCGGTGCGTCCCGTCACCCGGAGCTGGCTCGCGATGGTGAGGATGGAGCGGTGGAAATGAGGCGCTACTGCATGGCTGCCGTAAGCGATATGGCGGCAGCACGTCTGGGCCACGGCAATGACGCTGTCAATCAGCGTCCTCGGACCACTGGTAATCGAGAGTGGCGATTGTCGGTTGGGGAAAGTCCCCAAGAAGGCACGTGCTTTGCTTGCCTTTCTCGCGTCCCAGGCGGGCCAGCCGGTTACTCGCGAGCGATTGGCCGACCTGCTGTGGCCGTACCAGGGACAGGAGCAAGCCCGTCACAGTCTGAGAAACTGCTTGCTGGAGCTGCGCAAGGCTCTGGGGCGGAACACCGACCCTCATTTAGTGGCGGACTTCGCGACGTGCCGTATCCAGGACGCGATCGTCGACCTCGATGCTTTTGAACGGTTGTCGCGTTCGCAGCACTGCGGTGATCTACAGTCGGCAGCCGAGCTGTACCGAGGCGAATTCCTCGCTGATTTCGACATCAATTCGGAGCCGTTTCAAGAATGGCTGTCCGTGCAGCGCGACCGCACGCTCGCCGTGGTATGTGACCTTTTGCATCGGCTGAGCGAGCTGCAGAATGCCGCGGGAGACCATGACGCGGCTATTCAGTCGGGCCGCCGGCTCGTAATGCTCGACTCGCTCTCGGAATTTGGCCAGCGCGCGCTGATCCGCGCTTATGCGCAAGCCGGGCGTCGTGGCGAAGCCCTTCGCCAATACAAGAGCTGCGCCGAGACGTTGAAGCGCGAGCTGGGCGTCGCACCGGATGTCGAAACGCAATTGCTGGCAAACGAGATCTCCCGTTCGAACGGTGCTCGGGAGCATAGCCTTCCCGGACCTACAGTCGAAGATCCGGAACCCGCTGCGCGCGCGAGCACCTCGGACCGGTTGTCTGCGCGTCGCGCGCCATCGAGGGCGGATTCTGCACGCGAAGGAACGACAACACCGCGTTGGCCTTGCCTGCTCCCAAACATTGCCGTCGCTGTTGCGCCAGTCCGCAATTTGACCGGAGACCCTGACCAGCAATTCTTAGTGGAAGCCTTCACCGAGGACCTTGTCACTGACTTGTTGCGACACGGGCGCGGCCTCTGTTTGAGGCCGCTGAGCGATGACCGTAGTGCGTCGGACGGCGGCAACCGGATCGTCGAGCGCGGTTATGATTACATTGTCACCGGTAGCGCCCAAACCAGCGCGCCCGGCCTGCTGCGGGTGAACATGCGAATAACCGACGCCGCAACGTCGGAATACCTCTGGGCAGGCCGGCACGAGTTCAAACCCGAAGACCTCGCTCCGATCCAGACGAGGATCACCCGACGAATTTCGCGCGAACTTCACGTGCTGCTGTTACAGGCGGCAAGCCGACGCGCTCTGGCTAAATCTCGACAAGACGTCGGAATTACCGAATGCCTGTCGGAAGCATCGAGCGCTCTCAAGGGCAAAATCACACCGGAGTTAACTGCGCAGGCGCAGACGTGTTATCTGACCGCCCTGGCCCAGGACCCGCGAAATGTAGAAGCCCTTACCGGTTTGGCGCTCACCTGCCAAACTCTGGTCAGCAATCCATGGTGGGGTGATCCGCGGGCCGCGGCGGCGGCATCCGATCTCGGCCGCGAAGCCGTTGCGATCGCTTTGGACCTGGCGCCTGGCAACGCGGTAGCGAAGCTTATCCAAGGGATGCTCTATTCGGCGGGCGGGCAACTGGAGCTGGCGGAACGTGCCTTTGCGCAGGCCCTCGGAATGGATCATGGGTTGGGCGCCGCGCATGGATTTGCAGGCTACAATGCGGCGCTGCTTGGTCGTGCAGATGAGACTTGGCCGGCCATTGAGCGTGCCATGCGCCTGGATCACACCGACCGGCGGCACAGCATCTGGTTCTTCTTCGCGGGTTTTGCTGAGTTGCTGTTGGGCCGAACGGAAACCGCGATTGAGCTGCTTGAGAAATCCTTGGAGCGTAATCCCAGTTATGGAGCCGCACGGCTGTTCTTGATGGCGGCGCTGTCATTGATCGGGCGCGAAGCCGATGCGACCGAGACCGCCGCGTCGTTCCGCAAGCAATATCCGGATTATCGAACGACGACATTCGAGCAGCTCTGGCTGTCGCGTTCAGGTTCCTCGACTTACCGGCTTCAAATTCACCCACTCTTCGAAAAAATCCGCAATCTCGGTGTGGCAAACTGAGCCTCGTCCATGAGCGGTCGCAAGACCCTTTCCAAACCAAAGAGCTACAGCGCGGCACAGCACACAGCCGCTGCCCGGTATTGGCTGGCCCGATCGCCATCGCGGCGCGGCGTAGGGACGTTCGCCGCGCCAAAATCTGACGGCACGGCATTGCCGTGGCGCTGTCTGATGTCGAACATTCCGATAGGGGTTGCGCCATTGCGCAATCTGATGGGCGACCTTGATGACCAAGATTTTTTGGATGCGTTCACGAGCGAACTTTTTGCCGACCTTACCTGCCGGGGTCACGGGTTTGAGCTTAAGCGTCTTGCGGGTGAGCGAGTCGACCCCGCGAGCCTGCCCGGCGCAAGCATCAGATATATCGTAGCGGGCAGCGCCCAGTGCGGCGGCCCAGGAATCCTGCGTGTCAATGTCAGGATCACGGATGCGGCGACGTCCGAGTACCTCTGGGCCCGCCGCTACGAATTCGGAGTCGAGGAAGCCGTACGGGTCCAGTCCAAGATAATCCGGCGCATTTCTCGTGAGCTGCATATCCTTTTGCTCCATCAGGAAATCGCCCGGGCCGTAGGCGAGTCGGGAGCGGGTCTCGAACTCGACGAGTGCCTCTCGACCGCGGCGACTGTGCATGGGGGCGAGCTGCGGCCGGAACTTACGGCGGAAGCCCAGCGCTGGTATCTCGCCGCGCTCGACGACGATCCGCGCAATGTCGAGGCGCTCGTCGGCCTGGCCAGAACCTGCCAGGAGCTGGTCAGCAATCCCTGGTGGGGCGACCCCGCCGCTGCAGCCGTCGCTTCAGATCTCGGGCGCGAGGTGGTCTCGCTCGCGTTGGATCTGGCACCAGGGGCAGCAGAGGCGCATTGCGTTCAGGGAATGCTCCATTCCGCCGCGGGAAAATTGGATGAGGCCGCGCGCGCATTCGAGCAGGCGCTGGCAATGGACCAAGGGTTAGCAATCGCTCACGGTTTCGCCGCGTACAACTCTGTTTTTCTCGGTAATGCGGGAAACACGTTACCGGCGATCGAACGAGCGATGCGGCTCGATCAAGCCGATCGTCGCCACAGCATCTGGTTTTTCTTTGGCGGGTTCGCCGAATTGCTCGCCGGCCGCACCGAAGCCTCGATATCTTTGCTCTGGAAGTCTCTGGAGCGCAATCGCAGCTACGGCAGCGCGCAGCTATTCCTGATCGCGGCTTTGTCGCTGAGTGGCCGGTATCGCGAGGCTGGTGAAGCGGCGCAGCTGTTTCACCAGCAATATCCAGACTGCCCCGCTGGGGCACTCGAGCAGCTTTGGCTCTCACGTTCGTCCTCTGCAACCTATCGGGCCCAGATCCTGCCGGTCTTTGACACCATCCGCGATCTCGGCCTGGGTATCTGATGAGCGTATCATCCCACTGAGGATGGCGGGGCAAGATCCGGGGGCATCGCAAGCCGTCGGGCGGTAGCTTACAATATTGAGTGGCAGCAGGCTCAGTCGCGGCACCGTCACTCGTCTGCAGCGATGGCGAAGCAGTCCATTGCGCTGCAATCTTACAAAATAAATGCAAAAGGCGCTTTTCTGACGGGGGCTCGGACAGCCCAATGACAGCGTCCGGATTAGAGTGGCAGGTGACTGAGTGGTGACTGCAATCCCTCTCAAGCGTACCAGCCGCCAAATCAGCCCCCAGAAGGAGGAACTTTGTATGCTCGCTCTGACAGCTCGCTTCCGCAGTGACGACCGCGGTGCTACCGCTACCGAATACGCGATGTTGATCGTTTTCGTTGCCCTCGCCATTGCAGTGGGCGCGCAGGCCCTCGGCAACGACCTCAACGACCTATTCACAAAAGTTGGCACCACCCTCTCCGGCATCACCATACCGACTCCATAAGCGCAACACACTGCAGCGGTCGGCAACGGCTTGGCGTTTCCGACCTGTCTGCACAAACATGATATCTCGGTGCTACGCCATGCGCGCTGCAGTCCTTTATCTCGCGGTTGGTATCTTTATCGCCGTCGCCTATCATGATGTGCGAACGCGGCGGATACCCAATGCGCTCTCCCTTGCGATGGGTGCTCTGGGGCTAATGCGCATAGTGCTCTCGCAAGACGCGGTCAATGGTAGTTATACATTGGCAGCAGCCGGGCTAATTTTCGCCATCACATTGGCCCTGTTTCGATACGGCGCGATTGGTGGCGGCGACGCAAAACTGATTCCTGCTACCGTGCTGGTCATCGGCTATAGCGATTTGCTTGGCTTTCTCTTTCTGATGAGCCTATGGGGCGGAGCGCTCGCGCTCGCCACAATCGTTTTCGAGAAGCTAGTGTTGCGGTTGAGACACCTACGGTCGCTGGCGTTTTCGCTATCGGCCATGGAAATCGACCCGCTCCAGCCCCCGCCAAAGGCATCCACAGTGCCGTACGGCTTCGCCGTCGCCGCGGCAGGAGTGATGACGCTGATAGCGTCGAAGTGAGAGCCATGCCTGCGAAAACGATACTTACACTCTTGTTCCTCGTATCTTTGTGCGTTGTCGTGGTTCTCGGGCTTCGCGCGCTGCCGCGAGAGGTTGGCTTAGAGATGGCCGCGTCGAACGACGAAGTGCTTGTCGCCGCCGCTGCTCTGCCGGGCGGCACTTTGTTGCGCGCCAAGGACGTCGCCTGGCAGCCGACAGCCGGGAGGGTCCAGCCGGGGCAGATAACCCGTCCCGCCAACCTCGCCGGCAATCAAAATTTCGGGCTTGAGCAGCAGGCGCGTGCCGAGGTGTATGGAGCGGCGCTACGCAGCAGTGTGGTGGGGGGCGAGCCTATAAGACGTAGCGTCATCGTGAAACCGGGCGACCGCGACTTTCTCCAGGTGGTTCTCGCACCCCAGGCCCGGGCGATCGCAATCCCCGTTGCAACTGGCGGCGCGAGCACCGGAATCTTATATCCCGGCGACAGAGTCGATGTGATCTTGACGCAGACGTTCAAGAACGACCTCCCGCTAGCGCGGCGCTCAGTGGGCGAAACGGTGGTTCAAAATCTGCGAGTTCTGGCAGTCGACCCAATAGACTCGCGACCAAACGGCGCAGCCAATGGTTTTGGCCGAACGGTCACATTGGAGGTCACGCCTGACCAGGCCGAGAGGGTAAACGTCGCCGCCGAACTCGGAAAGCTTTCGCTGACTCTGCGCAGCGCCAGCGCAATCAATGGAGCCGGAGCCGCGTCGACCTCAGTCATGACTTCAGGGATGAGACCGATTTGGGCCGGCGACGTTTCACCGGCGCTGGGCGACGTGGTGCCCACAAAGACTGTGATCGCCGAACAGACGATCGTAGAGGTTATCCGCGGAACCAAGGCAGCGATTGTTAAATCCCAGTGACGCCAGAAGTCTAGTGCAAGCTCGGGATTGGCCAAGTTGCTCAGTTGGTGAAAAACCGTCTCCAGGTAAACCAGTGATCAACGCCCTCCAGATGCCGAAGAGCCCACTTCAGACCCCGAGGCCGATTGAGAAGGCGCCGCCGCCGCCAGCGAGCCGAGTCAGCTTGATGGCATTTGTATTGGACGGCGAGAGCGAAGCATCAATGAACGCTTGTTTCGCGCAGCTCGCGGTCCCGACCCCGATGATCAAACGCGGAGGTCTCGCCGGGGCCCTCCGTTATCTTGGCACGGAACGATCGCCCGAGAGCATAATCGTCGATATCAGTGGCGCCGATATGCCGGCATCGCAGATACATGACCTTGCCGGTCTCTGCGAGCCCGGCGTCGTGGTAATCGCAATAGGAGACCGGAACGACGTTCCCCTTTATCGAGACCTGGTGAGGGCTGGCGTCACCGAATACATCGTCAAGCCTGTAACCGCCCAGCTACTGGCAAAGGCGCTCGCCGGGATACCCCATTCGGGCGAGCGGGCCCCGATCAGCCGGAAGCTGGGAAAAGTCGTTGCCGTTGTCGGCGCGCGCGGCGGTGTCGGCGCGACCACGCTGGCGATCCATCTGGCGTTGCACTTGGCCAATCAGCAGAGCCGCCGTGTCATGCTACTCGATTTGGATCTGCACACCGGCGGTTGCGCTCTTGCGTTAAATCTCAAGCCCACGCCCGGCCTGCGGGAGGCGCTCGCCAACCCGTTGCGCATCGACAGCGTCTTTCTCGATCGCACAATGGCTGTCCATGGCGAGCGTCTCTTCGTCCTCAGCGCAGAGGAGACTCTGCGTACCGAAGCTGACTTTACCGCCGCGGCTGTCGACACGTTACTTGGCGTCCTGCGAACACAATTCCATTATATCATTGCCGATATACCGAGGATCCCGGCCTCCCCCTATTGGCAAGCACTCGATACCGCTGATCTCCGCATAATTGTGGCAGATCAGACGCTGCGGTCCGTTCGCGATACCGTCAGACTGCGTGAAGGATTTGGTGCGCATCGCGCCGAGCATTCCAACATGCTGATCATTAACCGCAGCGGTGAGGGTGGTCGGCGGGCAATGACTCTGGAAGAGATGGCCAGAGTCAAGCTGCATCCAAATTTTGTAATCCCGTTCCGCCCCAATCAGTTCACAGCACTGGGCCCATTGCGGAGCGGCGCTCTCATCGACGTCGTCAGTGCGCTTGCGGGTGAGATTTCCGGTCGCGCGGCCGCGCGCAAGCCATGGTGGAGGTTCGCTGCATGATGACGACTGGGTTTGGGCGGCAAGCGCCGGCGACGCAGCGTCCTGGTCTGGTCCTGGTACCTGACGCGACCCCAGAATTTTCCACGCCGGCGATCGATTTCGCGTCGTTGAGCGAACTCAAGGAGCGAATTCGCACCGTTCTGTTGTCGCGCATCGACCCGACTGTGGCCGGCCGTATTCCGCGCGCTGCGCTGCGCCGCGAGATAGCCAAGTTAGTCGGCGAAATTGCGACGGAGGATCGGGTCCAACTCAACAAGCTCGAGGAAACGGCCCTTGCCGCCGACCTCAGCGACGACATGGTCGGGCTCGGGCCGCTGGAACCTTTTCTCGACGACGACCAGGTCACCGATATTTTGGCAAACGGCCCGTTCGACATCTATGTCGAGCGCAACGGCAAGCTCGAAAAGACCTCGGCTCGCTTCCGCGATGTCCAACATCTCACCAGCATAGCACAGCGGATCGCCACTGCAGTCGGCCGACGCATCGACGAGGCGAGTCCAATGGTCGACGCGCGGCTTGCCGACGGTAGCCGTGTCAACATCGTCCTGCCGCCGCTGGTGTTGAACGGCGGGTCGGTCTCGATCCGAAAATTTCCGAAGCAGAGCTTGACGCTCGCGATGATGGTGCAGCAGCACAATTTGTCGCCCGAGATAGCGCGGCTCATGGAAATCGCCGCGCGGTCGCGCCTGAATACGGTGATCTCGGGCGGGACGGGCTCGGGTAAGACGACCCTCCTTAACGCAGTGTCGCAACATATCGGCGGCGGCGAGCGGGTGATTACGATCGAAGATGCTGTCGAATTGCGCCTTCTGCAACCACATGTTGTACAGATGGAGACGCGCCCGCCCAACATCGAAGGTGTCGGAGAGGTCGCGCAGCGTGAGCTCGTCCGCAACGCGCTGCGCATGCGCCCCGACCGCATCATCGTCGGCGAGGTGCGCGGCCCCGAGGCATTCGACATGCTGCAGGCGATGAACACCGGCCATGACGGCTCGATGACGACGGTACACGCCAATTCGCCGCGCGACGCGCTCTACCGCATCGAAAACATGGTGATGATGGCCAATCTGAGCCTGCCGTTGAAGGCGATCCGCATGCAG
>JAFASL010000164.1 GCA_019244535.1 Alphaproteobacteria bacterium | reverse complement strand
GCGCGGCGATACGCAACGGCGCTTTCATTGCGCCCAAACCCGCCGATGCCGGGGCCGCCCGACCGGTCCCGTTAACCCAGCCTGCAGTTCCTGCCTCATCAAAGGAGGTTGCGCCAAAGCCAAAGGGCCGAGTGCCGAGCCTGATCGAGCGGGTGACAGGCGTGGGCCGCGCCCGCGCAACCACACCGGAGGCGGCTCCCCGGCCTGCCCCGCAGCCCGCAAAACCGGCCGCTCACCAGAGCGCTCAGCCCCGGCTGGCGCCGCTGGAACCAGACGACCGGCCGAACCTGAGCAAAGAAGACGATTTGCTCGATATTCCGGCATTCCTGCGCCGTCAGGCCAATTGACTTGCTGGTCCCACGGCAGCGGCAATCCTGGTAATTGCAACACGCTGTCAAGTCGCAGGATTCGCGGTGAACTGGCGCCGGGAGTGCAACAATTCGCAACAAAGAGTGATTTGAGATGAAGTCAGGCCGAAAGTAGGTTCTTGCTCGCCAAGGGTACACTTTACAGAAGTCTGTCGCATGTTGGGGGATATGGCGACGGCGTCTCAGCAGACGCTAAAAACAGCTATCGGGTGCCGGGGAATTGGTCTTCATTCGGGCGAGCGGGTTGCGATGACATTGCAACCCGCCCCTCCGGACACGGGCATCGTGTTCCGCCGCTCAGGCTCGGCGGTAGAGATCCGCGCAAACTGGGCCAATATGATCGAATCGCCGCTATGCACCGTAATTTCCAACGGGGAGGGAAATACGGTGGGTACGATCGAGCATCTGATGGCGGCGTTTGCGGGTGCCGCCATCGACAATGCGATCATCGAACTCGACGGCCGCGAAGTGCCGATCATGGACGGCAGTTCCGCGCCCTTTCTGTTTCTGATCGAGTGCGCGGGCATCGTCGAGCAGGACGCCCCGCGGCGCGCGATCAAAATCCTCCGACAAGTCAGCGTCGCCGAAGACGGGGCGGCGGCCATGCTGTTGCCCGATCATGGCTTCTCGATGAGCTTCGAAATCGATTTCGACAATCCGATGATCCGCCGTCAGGACATTTGCCTGATGTTCGATTCGGAGACGTTCAAGACGGAACTCTGCCGGGCGCGTACATTCGGTCTCCTCGACGAACTCGATCGGCTTTGGGCGGCCGGCCTGGCGCGGGGCGGCTCTCTGGAGAACGCTGTGGTGGTCGGGCGCGATCACGTCCTCAACGCCGGCGGCTTGCGCTTTGCCGACGAGTTTGTCCGCCATAAGCTTCTCGACGCTTTTGGTGACCTTTATCTCGCGGGTGGACCGATGCTGGGATCGTTTTGCGGTGTGCGATCCGGCCATGCCCACACCCGCCGCCTGCTCGCGGCCCTGTTCGCGGACCGGGAGGCATGGTGCTACACGACGTTGGGCCGCGGATCCTACCGCGGCGGCGGAGAGCTGGAGAGGGAACTCCAACTCGCCGGCGATTAACGAGAGCACCCGGCTTGCCGGTTTACGACCCAGGCATGCTATAATTATCAAATCTCGATACTATTCTGGGCTGGTCGATGCGCTTTTTGCCATTCCTCCGCTGGTTCGGCGTGGCGGCGATCTTCGGTGCGCTGACCGCCTGCGGCGGCTCGAATAAGGAAGCCTACGTCGAAAAGCCGGTCGACGATCTTTACAACAAGGCGATGGATGAGCTGGTCGAGGAGCGCTACCCGACGGCGGCTAAGACCTTTCAAGAAGTCGAAAGCCAGCACCCCTATTCCGTGTGGGCCACAAAAAGCCAGTTGATGTCGGCTTATGCCGACTACGAGGCAGGGAATTATGGTGAGGCGATCATTGCCGCGGACCGTTTCATCCAGCTCCATCCAGGACATCGGGATATAGCATACGCTTATTATTTGAAGGCAATCTCCTATTACGTTCAGATCGTCGATATTGGCCGCGATCAGAAGATCACCGAACAAGCTCTGAAGGCGCTCGATGATGTCGTGCGCCGCTTTCCGGACAGCAAATACGCTCGCGACGCCAAGCTAAAGCTGGATTTCACGCGAGATCATCTCGCCGGCAAGGAGATGGAGATTGGGCGCTATTACCTGAAGCGCGGACAATATCTGGCAGCGATGAACCGCTTCAAAAGAGTTATTGACAATTTCCAGACCACGACGCATGTGCCGGAAGCACTGGAGCGCCTCGTGGAGTGCGATTTAGCGCTCGGCCTTAGCGAGGAAGCCAAAGAAAACGCCGCGGTGCTGGGTCACAATTATCCGGGAAGCGAGTGGTATGTGGATGCGTATTCCCTCGTTACTTCCGGTGCACCCGGTACGCCGGGTAAAGGCTGGTTCGCCCGTAATTTTGGAAGCTCGTTCTGAGGCGCTACGGGCGCCTAACCTCCGCGATAACATGAAAATTTGTTAATTTCGCGCCTGCACTCGACTGACGTATTTCAGCGCGCCACAAACGCCCCAGCGGAATCACTGGGCGGCAATTTCGTCGGAGGTGCCAAGAATGTTGCCGCGGCTAGTCATCTTTTGTTTTGCCCTATCGATCGCGGCGAGTGCCGGAGCCGCCGAAAAGCCGTTGGGCAATCTCACCGGTGTCTACCTGACGACCCGTTACCCGGCGCTGACAGTGCGCGCCGGCGAGACCACGACAATCGACCTGTCGTTGCGCAATTTCAATCATCCGCCGCAACAGCTCGCGCTTTCGGTGCCAGAAGTCGCGCAGGGTTGGAAGGCAACAATCCTCGGCGGCGGACAACCGGTAGAGTCTGCGATTGTAGCCCCAGACAGCGAAGAGAAGCTCCAGCTGCGGCTCGAACCGCCGACAGGCAGCGGCCCGGGCCAATACCGTTTTCTGGTGGAGGCCAAAGGTGAGGGAAGCGATCTCCGACTGCCGGTCACCGTCACGATCGGCCAGGAGCTCCCGGCCAAGCTGAAATTGACGACCAACTTTCCGTCGCTGCGCGGGACCGCGACAACGTCATTCAAATTTCGAGTGACCGTCGCGAACGATAGCGGGCGCGATGCGACGATCAATTTCAGCGCCGATGCGCCCAAGAATTTCCAGGTGACCTTCACTGAGGCCTATGGCAGCCAGCAGCTCACGAGTATTCCGATAGAGGCCGGCAAATCCAAGGACATCGAAGCGTCGGTAGCGCTGCCCCGCGATACGCCCGCCGGGGACTACAAGCTTACATTGCATGCCAAGAGCGAGGCTGCATCGGCCGATCTCGATCTCGCCATCACGGTCCTCGGGCAGGCGCGCTTGGCCTTGGCGGGCGAAGGCGGGCGCCTTAGTGGCGAGGCCTATGCCGGGCAGGATGGCCAATTGACCGTCGTCGTCCGCAACGACGGCAGTGAGGCGGCGCGCGACGTCGAGTTCAGCGCAACGGCGCCCGAGGGTTGGAAGACCAGCTTCGATCCGAAGCAACTGCCCGAATTAGCGGCCGGGAAGTCACAGCCGATCAAGGTGAGTCTTACGCCATCGCCACGTGCCATCGCTGGCGACTACCAGACGACGATCCGCGCCAACGCCAACGGCGGTCAGTCCGAATCGGCGAACTTCCGCATCACCGTGCTCACCTCGACATTGTGGGGTGCCGTCGGGATCGCGATTATCGCGCTCTCGCTGCTTGTCGTCGTGTTTGCCGTCGCCCGCTTCGGACGGCGCTGAGGACAAACATGGCTGAAGATGTCGTTATCAGAGCCCAAGGCTTGACGAAGCGTTACGGCCCTACTGTCGCGGTCGACCATATCGATCTCGACGTCCGCGCCGGCGAGATCGTCGGAATTCTCGGCCCGAACGGTTCCGGCAAGACGACGACGATCCTGATGCTGCTCGGGCTGACCGAGCCGACCGAGGGACGCGCCGAGGTCGCCGGGTTCGACCCGTTGCGGGATCCCCTCGAAGTAAAGCGCCGGGTCGGATATCTGCCGGATTCGGTTGGCTTCTACGACGGGTTGTCGGCGCGCGATAACCTCGCCTATACCGCGAGGCTCGCGGGACTGTCGCGGCGCGAGATCGACCACAGGTTCGCCGAGGCTCTGGACCGCGTCGGGCTGCCCGATGTCGGGCGGGACCGCGTGTCGACATTCTCGCGCGGCATGCGGCAGCGCCTCGGTCTCGCGGAGGTGCTGATGAAGCGCCCGAGCATCGCCATCCTCGACGAGCCGACAGCGACCTTGGACCCGCATTCGACGCAGGAATTTCTGGGCATGATCCGAGGCCTCAAGAGCGACGGCACCGCGGTCTTGCTCTCTTCGCATCACCTCGATCAGGTGCAAAGCGTGTGCGACCGGGTGGCATTGTTCAATCGCGGGCGCATCGCCTTGTCAGGCAGCGTAACCGAGCTGGCTCACCGGGTGCTCGGGGGCGGCTACGTAATCGATGTCGAAGCGCGAGGCGGTACGGCCCGCAATCAGCTTGCGGCGGTGCCGGGAGTAGTACGGGTGCAGGTGCTGGGCCCCGAACTTTACCGCGTGCATTGTGAGCGCGATTTGCGCGCTGCCATTTCGCGGGCGGTTGCTCTGTCGTCCGACCTGCTCGGCATCCGCTTCGCCGAGCCGAGCCTCAACGAGGTGTACACCCGCTACTTCGACGAGGTCCGCGATGCGGCGTAGGGGCTCCCCATTCACCGGGGTCGGAGTCGTCCTCGCCAAAGAGGCGGCGGATTACCTCTCGGGAGCTCGGATGTGGGTCCTCGAGGCACTGGTGTTCCTGACGGCAATTGCTGCCGCCTACGCCGCAATCCTGTCAATTCGCGCCAATATCGGGGAGTCCCCGTTCCTGTTTTTGCGGCTGCTGACGATGGCGCAGGATCCGCTGCCGTCGTTCATTGCTCTGTTGGGCTTTTTGATCCCGCTCGTCGCGATTGCGATCGGGTTCGACGCGATCAACGGCGAGTTCAGCCGCCGTACTTTGAGCCGGGTATTGGCGCAGCCGATCTACCGCGACGCGCTGTTGCTCGGGAAATTCCTCGCCGGGCTGCTGGCGCTGACGATCGGCCTGTTTTCGCTGTGGCTGTTGACGATCGGCCTTGGCCTGCTGTTCCTCGGTCTGGCGCCCAACACCGAAGAAATGGTCCGCATGCTGGGGTTTCTGGTGGCGACGATCGCCTATGGCGGGGTCTGGCTGGCGGTGGCCTTTCTGTTTTCGGTCGTGTTCCGCGCCCCGGCCACCGCGGCCCTCGCGGCGCTCGGGGTGTGGCTGTTGTTCTCATTGTTTTGGTCGGTCGTCACGCCGCTCGTCGCCACATTGATCTCCGGGCCGCCCGAAGGGATCTTCGGACCGAACCTCGCCTATCTACAGACCTCGCAAATCCTCGACCGGATTTCTCCGAATACGCTCTACGCGGAAATTGCGCTCGCGTTGCTGCAGCCGGCGACCCGCGCGCTCGGCCCGGTGCTGTACAGCCAAGTGCAGGGTGCGTTGCTCGGCGCCCCGTTGCCCGCAGCGCAGAGCTTCATCCTGGTATGGCCGCAAATGACCGGGCTGATTGCCGGGATGATCGTAATCTTCGCGATCGCCTACGTTGTCTTTCAGCGCCAGGAGATCCGCGCCTAGTCTAGGAATGTGGCCCAGAGCGAAAGGGGCGGTCCGGCCGGACCGCCCCTGATGTGGTCTGAAGGCTCCGATTTCCCCCTGAATTGGCCCGCCGACCCGTCGGCCACGGTCTCGAGTGCACCGCGTCGACCACAGGAAGCAGATTATCGCGGCAAATTTCTGGGACAAGCGCCGGAATCGTTGCCCACAGGCTTACCCCCAGGATAGCGACACTATCCCCCGAACCGTCCACAGAACCGCTCGACGCAGCGCACTCGGCGCTTCAAGAAATCGGCGACCGCCTCGAATGCGCCGTACCGCGCAAGATTTTCGTGCCCGGCCTCTCGCGCGGTCCAGAACTCCTTCGGTTCCGGCGCCGCATCGAACAGCGCGCGACCAAAGCGCAGCGGGACAACCCGGTCTCGCTCGCCGTGCAGGACCAGGATCGGCGCCTTGACCTGGCCGATTTTTGCTCGAGAGTCGAACCGGTCGCGCACGAGGACGGAAGCCGGAATAAACGAGTAATGATATTGCGCGACCTCGGCGACGCTGGTGAAGGGTGCTTCCAGTATCAGTCCTCCAACCTCCCGGTTCGCCGCCAACTGCACGGCCACCCCCGATCCGAGAGACTCGCCATAAATCACCAGACGGCCCGACGCGATCCCGTCGGCAGCAAGAAAATCGAGCGCAGCTGCCCCGTCGGCGAGTAAGCCGGTCTCGGTTGGAATCCCCATATTGCCGCCAAAACCGCGATATTCCACCATCAGCATGCCGTACCCGGTACCGGCAAACCACCGCAGGCGCTCGGCGCGGTACCCGATGTGACCGCCATTGCCGTGGAAATATGCGATGACCGGGCGCGTGCGCGTGCCGCTCGGCGGCAGATACCACGCGAGCAGAGCCAGTCCGTCGCCGGTGGTAAGCGTGACCTCGCGCACGCCGAGCTCGCGAAGGTTGCCGAGCTCGGGGCGCTTCGAGTCCGGGAAATAGAGCAGTTGACGCTGAAATATATAGAGCCCTCCAACCAGCACCCCATAACCGGCGAGCGCAGATCCGAGCACCGCATACAACACGTTGAGCAGCCGAGAATGTAATCGCGCCAGGGTCAGGCAGCCGGCACGGCCAACCGCTCGCCGCGGCGCAGCCGCACACTCGCCGATTTGAGCTGGCCGCAGGCGGCCAGGATGTCGCGGCCCCGAGGCGTGCGCACCGGCGCCGAATAACCGGCGGCGAAGACGATATCGGAAAATGCTTTGATCGCAGCGTCGGATGAGCACTCGAAGGGTGCCCCCGGCCACGGGTTGAACGGGATCAGATTAACCTTGGCAGGAATCCCCACCAATAGCTGAACCAGCTCGCGGGCGTCGCTCGGGCTATCGTTGATGCCCTTTAGCATGACATATTCGAAGGTTATGCGCCGCGCATTGGTCGCTCGCGGATAGCTTCGGCAGGCGTCGAGCAGCGCCGCGATCGGGTATTTGCGGTTGAGCGGCACCAGACGATCGCGAATATCGTCGCGCACCGCATGGAGCGAGATGGCGAGATTGACCGCGAGCTCGGCGCCGCAGCGCCGGATCATCGGAACAACCCCGGATGTCGACAAGGTGATCTTGCGCCGCGAGATCGACAGACCCTCCGGGTCCATAATGATCTTCAGGGCCGTGGCGACATTCTCGTAATTGTAGAGCGGCTCGCCCATTCCCATCAGGACGATATTGGTCACTTGCCGGTCATCTTGCGGCGATGGCCATTCGCCGAGCGCATCGCGGGCGACCATCACCTGACCGACGATCTCCTCCGATCCCAAATTTCGCACCAGCCGCTGCGTGCCGGTGTGGCAGAACGAGCAGGTCAAAGTGCAACCGACCTGGGAAGAAACGCACAGGGTGCCACGATCCTCTTCGGGGATGTGGACGGTCTCGACCTCCTCGCCATCGGCAAACCGCAACAACCATTTACGGGTCCCGTCGACGGAGTTCAAAGCGCGCGAAATTGCCGGCCGGTTCAGCACGTATTGCGCGGCGAGCTTGTCGCGCAGCGGCTTCGCCAGCGAGGTCATTGCCGCGAAATCGGTGGCGCCGCGATGGTAGATCCAGTGCCAAAGCTGGCGTGCGCGGAACGGCTCGACGCCGAACTTTGCCATCTCGGCGGCAAGCGCCTCGCGGCTCAGCCCGACTAGGTTGCGGCGCGGCGCTTCGGACGGCGTGTCTTCGCTCTGCATGGCTGGGGTATATAGGGAGCCGCGGGGCTAGCGCTTCACGTCGCAGGCTTTGTCGATCAGCGCCATCGCCTGCGCGAAACCTGCCAGCGAATAAGTGTCAGTGGTGACCGGCCCCTTCGCCGGCGTGCCCTTCACTACCGCCTGTTTTCGTTTCGTCATCGCCTCGACGATCGCTTTGTCGAGCTCGGCTGTGCGGGCCCAAGCGGTGTCGCCCTTAGTGAACAGATCGAATTTTGTACCGTCGATATCGAGCGACACGTCGCTGCCCTCTTGGAGTGGATAGGCTTCAATGAAACTCACGACATTGGCGGCCCTTTCGCCCGGTCGGTGGGTGACCATTGCGACAGGACGCTTGCGCTTTGCGCCGGGCGGCTGACTTTTGGCAGGCTGCCCTGCCAGGTAGCAGACCTTTCCGGATTTCTCACTGTAGGTGAACGCTGCCCAGGCCTCGATCCGACCGAGCTGTTCGGCAGGCGTTCCCGCTTGGGACTGCGCGGCAGTAGAGGGCCTTTTCGGGCTTTCGGCGCGCCCGGCGGCGGGAATGGAGAGCAGCAATCCAATAGCGAGGCTCAACTGAAGCGGCCCGTATTCCCTCATTTCGGCACCATACCTCCGGCTCGGCGCAGGCACCACGCGGCAACGCATCGCGGCGGCGCATAGACCGTGCTGCAGGCCGGGCGCTGCTTTGCGGCCCTCTCCCCTCGTGACCCGGATCAGGGCACAATGCGAGCATGAGTGAAATCATGATTCGGCCGGCTCGCCCGCAGGACGCGCGCAGGATTGCCTATCTCGATGTCGAGACCTGGCGTACGACCTATGCCGGGGTGCTCTCAGCGGACTACCTCGTCGGACTTTCGGAACGGCGCCGGGAAGCGGGATGGCGCGGCGTGATCCTGAGGGAACCGCGCGATGTGCGCGTCGCGGTGAATGCGGCCGGCACGATTGTGGGGTTTGGCAGTTGCGGACCGAACCGGGGAGACCGGTCTTTCACCGGCGAGGTGTTTACCTTGTACGTCGCTCCGGACTGGCAGAATCAAGGGATCGGAAAACGGCTCCTGATCGCGTTATTCCGGCGGCTCGTCGCCGCAGGCCGGCGGTCGGCGATCCTTTGGGTGCTGCGGGACAACCCGTCTCGGTTCTTCTATGAGCGGCTCGGCGGTCGCCAGATCCGCCGCAAGCCGCTCGCCGTCGGCGGCGCGGCGATCGAAGCCATCGCTTATGGTTGGCCGGACCTCCCCGCTTTTCTCGCCGAAGTTTCCAGCGAAGACCGCGAGCCGGAGCCGTGACGCCCCATCCGTGCTATTGGGTCTGACTCATTTGCCGGATCAGAGGCAAAATCTCGTGTGCTACATCCTCGGCGGTCAGCGGGCCGACGTGGCGATAACGGATGTGGCCGGCGGCATCGACGACATACGTCTCGGGCACACCGTACACCCCAAAATCGATTGCCGTCGTGCCGTTGCGATCGACGCCGATGCGGCCGTAGGGGTTGCCGAGGCGATCCAAGAAGCGGCGGGATTCCTCTGGTTTATCCTTATACGCTATGCCATCGAGGGTGATATCGGCCAGACGGCCCAGCGCCATCACCTCCTGGTGCTCTTCGCGGCACGGAGCGCACCAGGACGCGAAAAAATTGACTAGCGTGATGTGGCCCTCGAGGTCCCTACGACTCAAGCCGCCGGCATTCTCGTAGAGACCGGGCAGCGCGAAATCGGGCGCCGGCCGGTCGATCAGCGCCGACGGCAGCAGGTGTGGGTCGTGCCTCAGCCCCACCGCGAATGCCACGATCAGCACGGCAAAAAGTCCGGCCGGCAGAAGAAACAGGAGCTTGCGGAACATCGGTCATTTCTTCTGTGCCATGCTGGCCGGAGCGGCACCGCCCTCCTGCCAATGCCCACTCTTCTTCAGCGCGTCGACGACCTCGCGCGGCATGTAGTTCTCGTCGTGCTTGGCAAGCACGCTCGATGCCGCGAAAACCCCGTCGGGACGCAGGTTTCCCTCTGCGACCGTACCTTGGCCCTCACGGAAAAGGTCGGGCAGCAAGCCCTGGTAAACGACCGACACGTCATTCGCACCATCGGTAATGCGGAACGCGACACCGTGTCCGTCGACGCCGCGTGACAGGCTCTGCGCTTCGACCAGGCCGCCGATGCGCACCCGGCGATCGGCCGACATCGCTTTGGTCTTCAACTCGCTCGGGCTGTAGAAGAAAACGAGATTGTCGTTGAATGCGCTCAACACAAGTACGGTTGCGCCGCCGAGCGCCGCCATGCCGAGAGCGAGTACCCCCAGCCTCTGCTGCTTGCGTGTCATCGCCGCCGGCCGCGCTGTTGCTGGAGCCGCTCCAGCTCCAAAACGCTGGCGCGGTAACGCCGCCACGAGTAGGCGGCGAGTCCTCCGAGAGCAGCAAACGCGATCCCGTAGGCCGGCCACACAAACCCGGCATACCCGCCCATCGCGAGAAACGCGCCGGGGTCGCTCATCAAGAGATCGCTGTATGTGCCGCGACCGCTGGCTCCGGCTCGGGCTGTCGAGGCGCGACGGCACCAGCATTGAGCCGCAGCGCCATTGCCTTGCGCTCGTTCAGCGCCGTTCTCATGCGCACCATCAGCAGCAACGCGAAGAGCAGCATAAAGCCCGCGGCCATTATCACCAGTGGGACAAGCATCGAGACGGCAATCCTTGGGCCACCAATCCGCATGACGCTGGCCGGCTGATGCAGCGTGTTCCACCAATCGACAGAGAATTTAATGATCGGCAGGTTGACCACCCCGACCAACGCCAGCACCGCGCCCGCCCGTCCGCCGCGCGAGGGATCGTCGAAGGCATTCACCAGCGCGATATAGCCCAGGTAAAGAAAGAACAGGACCAGGACCGAGGTCAGCCGGGCGTCCCATACCCACCAGGCGCCCCACATTGGCCGGCCCCACAGCGAACCGGTAGCGAGACAAACAAAGGTGAACGCAGCGCCAACCGGCGCGGCAGAGCGGGCCGCGACTTCGGCGAGCGGATGCCGCCAGACAAGCGCGACCGCGCTCGCCACTGCCACAAACAGATAGACGCTGAGCGCCATCCAGGCGGCCGGAACATGCACGTACATGATGCGGACGGTGTCCCCCTGCTGATAATCCGGCGGCGCCAGGACGAGAGACCAGAACAGACCCAAGGCCAAAACCGCCGCGGCCGTCCAGCCGCACCATGGCACGGCCTTTTCACTTACCCGTATGAACCGCGCGGGGTTGGCGAGCCAGTTAATCATTGCGCTTAGATGTATTCCTCATCTTTCGTGAAGTCAGCATCGCCGACGCCCGTCAATCGAGCGCCTGGCGCAGCGCCGCGGCGCTTGCCCACGGACACAATGCCAGAGCGGCGAGGCTTATCGCGCCGAGAACCAGGAGATAGGCTCGAGCCCCGTCTCCAATCTCGCTCGCTTCTACCGCCCCGGCGCCAAAGATCAGCGGCGGGATGTAAAGCGGCAGGACGAGCAGCGACAGTACCACACTCCGCCGCCGGGCGCCGAGGCTCAATGCCGCGGCGACGCTGCCAACCAGGCTCAGCGCCGGGGTGCCGATCAAAATGCTCGCGAACAATCTCGCTATCGAAGCCGGATCGAGATCGACGAGGAGCGCCAGAAGCGGGCTGATCAGCGCCAAGGGCAGACCGGTCGCCACCCAATGGGCAGCGCATTTGGCAAGCACCGCGAGCTCAAGAGGGAGGTTCGAGAGGACCAGCAGATCCAGCTCGCCATCCTGATAATCGGCCTCGAACAGCCGGTCCAGCGACAACAGAGCAGCAAGCAATGCCGCTACCCAGACGATTCCTGCGCCAATGCGCCGCAGGAGCTCCGGCTCGGGGCCGACACCGAACGGGAACAGCACAACCGCCAGAACAAAGAACCCGAGGACGAGACCGGTGTCGCCGCCCTGGCGCAAGGCGAGGCTCAGATCGCGGCGGAAAAGGCCGAGAAATGCCGCCATCCTCAGCAGATGGCTGCATCGTCCGGAAGCGGCGCGAAGGCATCCAGGGTGAGGGCGGCGGTGGTTTCGAGCTCGATCGGCGTGTGGCTGGCG
>JAFASL010000033.1 GCA_019244535.1 Alphaproteobacteria bacterium | reverse complement strand
TCGACAGCTACAGAAGAGCGTGCGCTCGATGCGCGGCACCGCCCCGCCCAGTCCCGGACGCCAAGATCTCAGTCTGCCACGGCGTCGGTCGCATGCGGTGAGGGTGCCCGCGCGGCCGGTCGGCCGGCAACAACCTGCCGTTGCTCGCGCTGGTCCTGATCCACCTGTTTTTTCTGGAGCAGAGCAGGAGAGACTCCCGTCATGGTTGTAGTCAGAGAGCAATGCGCCCCACTCAAATAACTCATCGTCATGTTGCCCCAAGCCGATGGTCTGATTTCACTGACCACATAACATGCGAGTATGGCAACTTTCGGGTGCTTGCGCCGCCGTCCGTCACAAGGCAACACTGCAATCGACGGAACGGGTATGCGATCATCCGCGAGTTCAGCACATCCGGGACGGTGATCGGCGTCTGAAGGTGGCGCGCGGGCTTTTCGCGGCCCGTTCGCGATGCACGACCGAGACCATCGCCAGTTGCTCGTGCGAGAGGCCGTAAGTCTTCATATAGCGCAATACCGGCTTCGTGAACAAAGTCGGCGGTCCCATCGGCCCATAGGGCTGCTCGAACTGGCCGGCAAGGCTCGTCGGCGCGACGACATTGCGGGTGCGCCCGACGCCGAAGCGCCTGCCTCGGGTGCGTGAACCCGGCGGGCACGTAGCCGCGAATCGCAGCATCCTCTTGGGGCAAAAGGGCGGCACCTACCTGCCCAACGAGACCGCCGAGAACTGATCCTTAGACATGCAACACCTTGAGAATGTTCGGGTTTTGTGCCCAGTCGCCAACCTACTAAATCTGTGGTCTAGAATCCGTTGACATACTAATCGGGTCTGCTAACGGACTGATTAATGGCATCAACGCTGACCGAGCCCACATTGGGCGTCGGCTTCGGCCGAGGATGTGAAGGCGCCATCGTAGATGGTGCTGGACGGGAAGGCGTCGCCGCGGTGAATCGCGTGGCGGAGACCCCCGCAGACCGGAACCCGTTGCCGACTGCTGTGCGATTGACCGGCGCCCTAACCCTCAAGGGGACTCATCGGCCGGTCGGCAGCCTTCTTCTCCGGGTCCAGGTGGACGCGTGCCTCTGGTTACGTGCTCCTTGGGTTAAGTAAGTTGGTCGGAGATAAGACGTGACAAAGGAGACATGCAAAAACGTGCCAATCTGGCACGACGATGGCGGGGGCTTATGGCCTTTCTGACCGCCAGCCTAATGGCATCAACGCTGACCGAGCCCACATTGGGCGTCGGCTTCGGCCGAGGATGTGAAGGCGCCATCGTAGATGGTGCTGGACGGGAAGGCGTCGCCGCGGTTAATCCCGTGGCGGAGACCCCCGCAGACAGGTGACGCTTCAGCAGTCGGGGGGCGATCCGGTGAGTCCCGACTTGCAAACCGAGCCCGTCGCTGGGCTCATGCGGCTTCTTTGTAAGCGTGAGACGTTGTTCCGCGCTTGGCGAAAGGTGCGTGATAACGGACAGCACTCGCTGTCGCCTGAGACACGAGACGAAATTAATCAGTTTGAAGCCCAGTCTGCGAAACGATTAAATCTCATCCAATATCATCTCTCCCATCGCCGTTTCGAATTCCGTCCTCAGCTAGGGATAGCGAAGCGACGACCGGGAAAGGCCCCTCGACCTATTGTAATTGCTGCGATTGAAAACCGGGTAGTTCAGCGAGCCATATTAGATATCCTCCAGGAACTGCGGGCCATTCGGCAGATTCTATTCGTAAGGACCAGCATTGGTGGAATCAAAAATCGTGGGCGCGAGCACGCAATGTCGCTGGTTCGGGAGGCGACCGCGAAGGGAGCCCAACATTTCGTCCGATCTGACATTGAAGGTTTCTTTACGAGAATCCCACGCGGAGACGTGCTGTCATTCATTTCTCGGTTCATTGACGATCGGGAGTTCCTGGATCTGATCGGGAAAGCGACGGATACCCGGCTTGCAAACCTCCAGCAGCTTGGTGACGAAGCTCTCTTGTTCCCGATCGAAGGGAAAGGTGTCGCCCAAGGCTCCCCGCTATCGCCGTTGATTGGCAATATCCTGCTGCGTGATTTTGACCTCGCGATGAACGGCCGGGGTATCACGTGCGTCAGGTATATCGACGATTTCCTTTTGCTGGGTCCCAATGAGAGGGCAGTGCAGAAGGCGTTTCGCAATGCGCAAGAGTTGCTAAGAGGAATGGGTCTGCGAGCATACGATCCGGGTTCGGAAAAGGCTGAGAGCGGGAGAGTCGACCAAGGTTTTGACTTTCTTGGGTGTACCGTGACCCCCGGTTTGATCCAGCCCGCACGCTCGGCTCGACAGAAAATTATCAGCCAGATTAATTCTATTTTTCTCGAAGGAAGCCGTTCAATATCTGCTGCTCGTGACTTGCCATCAAGATCCGTTCCCAAGCAAAGGTTCGCGCAAACCCTGGTCCGACTCGATCACGTACTTTCGGGATGGGCGCATGCGTACGCCTTCTGCAATGGGCGGCAGTCATTTGTTGGAATAGACCGAGCAGTCGATGTAAGGATGGACGCGTTTTGGCGCCAAGCCGCCGCCGCGCGCTTGGGCGCCTCA
>JAFASL010000626.1 GCA_019244535.1 Alphaproteobacteria bacterium | reverse complement strand
CCGTCGTCTCAAACTACCGACCCGGTAATGTCTATCCATTTGGTGGGGTTCGAGCCGGGAACCAAGAAGATCATCGTGCCCAGCGTTGTGTCGTACATTTCGCGCGGCGGCCAGTTGATACGGCCGGGGACATTGACGGGCCGATCGGCAGTTGTGCCGACAATCATTAATCTGATTGCCTGGTCGGACTGGATTGTCTCGGCATCGGAAAACGGTACATCGACCGTCAAGCCTGCACTCGGGTAAGTCCGCCCGCTGGCACCATAGATGACCTTACGACCGGGGTTAGGGAGAAAACGGATTGCGAGCGTCATTGTCACCTGTGCCAGTTAAGAGCTGGGTTCGCGATGCGCCCGCCATACGTAAAATCCAGTGCATCTTAGCGGGAAAAGCCCGTTACGATGCCGGGCGATCTCGTGATAAGGTCCTTCATACTAAAGCATCGCCGTCCAAGAGCAGTCAGCGTCGGGCGCTAGACGCCCCGTCTATTGAAGCGCATCCAAAAGGGCCCAGGGGCCTTGTCAGGGTAACCGGCTAGCTCCGAAGCGAGGCCGCAAGTAGACTGGCCGATGGCCGAAATCTCCTATCGCCGTCACCGCTTTCCTCCGGAGGTCATCCAGCACGGGTTCGAGTCGGTCGGCGTCGGCCGCTTCGGCGAATTCAAGGCGATATGGATCTAGCTAATGCGGCGGAAAAGCGGGCGCCATCCCCAGTCAGTTCGCCCACTCGGCGCGGACGCCGATTTTGCGCGGTTTCCCGGCTTGCGATGGCTGAACCCGCTGATGCCGTTAGGGTGACGCAGGCGGATTAACCATCGGCTTGACCCCTTGCCCGGCCGGGACGAGTATCGTCTCAATTCTGACGAGAGCAACCGGTTGTCCCGGCCAAAACCAAGGGAGGAAGCGGCATGGCGATTTTCCTGAGCAAGCGCGAACTGGCAGAGACCGAGCCCGCGGAAAGCGTTGCGTTTCAATCTCCGGTGCCAACCCGGATCGTGTCGAATGGGGAATTCAACCCGCTACCGCAAACGCCGCGCCAGCGGCAATTCGAGGACCGTCTCAAGGAGCTTGCCGGCGCCGGCGCGCGCAGATTGGGGATCGACCGCCGGCAGTTCCTGCGCACCAGTTGCGGCATGGCGACCGCTTTTGTCGCGCTCAATGATGTGTTTGGGCCGATCTTTAACGTCTCTGCCGCTGAGGCGGCCCAGCCCGACGCCGCTGCCGAACGGGCAAACAGCCTCGCGGGCCAGTTCATCCTCGACGACCAGGTTCATTTCGTGCGCGACGACTACAAGGTCGAGGACATCCTCGGCCTCGCCAAATATGCGGGGGCTCACTGGAACCCTTCGATAATGAAGGATGCGCTTGGCGTCTCGCTCGACCGCTATAAATTCGAGAACTTCCTCAAAGAGGTTTATCTCGACAGCGACACCAAGGTGGCGCTGTTGAGTGGCGCTCCGTTCGACAATCCGGCGGCCTGGTTTCTGTCCAATGACCAGATCAAGCTCGCCAACCAGACCGTCAACAGCATCGCCGGCTCCAAACGCCTGTTGTTCCACTCGCTGTTTACGCCGGGCCAACCAGGCTGGATGGAGGAAGTCGACCGGTGCATTGCCGAGGTGAAGCCTAATAGCTGGAAAGGCTATACGATCGGCGACCCGCTGCAGCCGCAGACGACGAAATACCCGTGGCGGCTCGATGACGAGAAGCTCGTTTATCCGTTCTACGACAAGGCGCTGAAGGCCGGCATTACGACGGTCTGCATTCACAAGGGGCTATTGCCCAAGGACTATGAGACGGCAATTCCCGGCGGGGCCTGGAAATATGCCAATGTCGACGATTTGCCAAAAGCGGCGAAGGACTGGCCGCAGATAAATTTCGTGATCTACCATTCGGCTCTGCGCGCCTTCCTCGAGCCGCCCGATAGCGAGCTCGCCGAGTTCGAAAAGAACGGCTATATCCGCTGGGTGTCCGATCTCGCGGCAATCCCGGAGCAAAGCGGAGTCAATAACGTCTATGCCGATATCGGCACGTCGTTTGCGATCTCTGCAGTGTCGAACCCACGCTTCTGCGCCGCGATGATGGGGACACTGGTCAAGGGGCTGGGGCACGACCACGTGTTCTGGGGCACGGATTCGGTCTGGTACGGCTCGCCGCAATGGCAGATCGAAGCGTTCCGCCGGCTCGAAATCCCGGAGGATATTCAAAAGAAACACGGCTTTGCGCCGCTCGGGCCCGCTGACGGCACAGTCAAGAGCGCGATTTTCGGCTACAATGCCGCGCGCTTCTACAAGCTCGATCTGCGCGCCGAGCTCCCGCCGCTGAAGGATGACGGCATCGCCAAGCTGAAGGCTGCGTATCTCGAGGAAGGCCCGATGCGTAGCAATACCGCCTACGGCTTTATCGCCGGCCACGCATCGTAAGTGGTGCCGCGCGAAAGGGATCGCGCTCGGAACAGGCGTGCCTTGTAAACCATTAGGCGGGCCGTACTTGAAGCTGTCGCGTCCGGGCTCCCGGCTTCCGTCTCCGGCGTACCACAACCGGCGGCTGACGGTAATGCACTGAGTTCGCGGCTGTTCTGTCGGGTAAGTTCCGCAAGATATTAGTTCGGAAGATGGCCTATCTAAACGGACTATTGTGGCGGAGCGGACGAGCTTCGAACCGTCGGTCCCTGTAATAACGACAACGCATTCGATTCCGCTCGATCTCTCGTCTTCACGGAGGGTTGTTGCGTTCGTTATTGCTTTGGCGAAACTCGACAACAGGCGCCGATCGCATCCGCGACGGGTGCAACGGCGCCCGCCAGTTGAGTCCGCTACACCAATCCCGCCCGGGATCCGCTAAAGATGTCGATATCGCCCGCGGCAACCCGGTGAAGATGCTTTTCGGCGAGGGCTATGCACTACAGAGCGTGCTGCTCTCGCTGATCTTCTGCAGCCTACTAAATCTGTCCCTGTTCGCCTATTGGCTTCCCGAGGTTCTCTGCACCTGACCGGCTTGACGCCGCCGGAGGCGGCGCGTGCATCGAGCTTCCGGAGGAAGTCGGGGCGGCGGTGAGCGGAACCAGGAAGACCCTCGAAAGCCGGATAGGTGACGTGCGGGCCTCAAGTCTCTTCGACCGTGAATAGATTGGTGGGAACGCCAGCCGCCGCATCACGTGACCAAGCCTCCCCGACTGCCGCCGGCTGGCCGCCAAATCGGTCTGGCCGAGGCATTGCCTGCTGGAACAGTCATCGGCATCGATCTCGCAAAGGACAGCCTAGCAGCCGCCCGCCGCTATGCGTCCGTAATGGGAAGGCAGAACCTTTTCTGCGCCGCTGCCGACGGGCGACGGCTGCCGTTTCCCGAGGCGGCGTGCCCGCGATCGCGCCGCGGAATGCCGCGATCCCCAG
>JAFASL010000901.1 GCA_019244535.1 Alphaproteobacteria bacterium | reverse complement strand
CCCCGCGTGATCGCTTCTTCCGCCGAACCGGCGCAAAGCCGCACCGTCATTTCGGGGTAGTCGTGAAGCTTTGTCCGAGGCGGGATGAAAAACATTGTGAAGCGCCTGGGGCCGCCGCCGATGTCAATGCCCAGCTCGACCCGGTAGGAATCGATGAGCGGGAAGGCCCCGTCATATGCGAACAGGTCGATATCGAAATAGTCCTGACCGATCGCCGCCAGCGCGATGCCCCGATCGCTCCACGACAGGTAAGCTTCGCCGAACTCGACAGCACCCGGCGAGGCGGCGAGGCGCGGCAATAGGCTGGAAGGCTTTGGCCAATCTGCGAGTGACTTGTCGTCGATCGAAATCGCCGCATGAGGCAAAACAAAAGTCTTCGCGGCCCTCGCAGGCATCTCCGAGGCGGCGGCGGCGGCGTGAACTTCAGGCGCCCGCCGGTTGGCGGTCGCGAGGTCCGCGGTCAGGCGCTGATACGGTTGGTCGTCGATATCGACGAGGCCAAAGTCGTAGTCCTCTCCGTCGCCGCGACCGCCCTTCGGGTGGTCGTAGTACTGGAACCAGTGGGCTCCGATGACTTCCGGTATCGCCGCGAAGTTGAGGGTCGCTGCCGCCGCGCCGACGGCGCGTTCATTCTGCGTAGCGACTGTCATCAGGTGGCCGTTGTTGCGGTTCCCGGTGCGGTTTTCGCGGGCGGCAAAAAACCACTCCGAGATCAGGACGGGCTTGCCTCCGCTCAGTTTCCGCAGCCCGTCAAAGAAGTAATCCGCGACCCAGCCGTCGCCGCTGTCGACGTTGTAGTTCGTGGCGATCGCGTCGACGTGGGGCGCCATGGCGCGCACCGCCGCGGGATCGTAGTAGATCGGCAGGCGGTCGCCAAAATACAGCGCCTCCGGGTCGGCGGCGCGGATCGCCCGCTCGGCAAGGCTGTAATAGTGCTCGGCAACAATGCCCGTCCACTCACGCACCGCATGAATTCCAGCGCCGCCCGGCTTCATCCGCGTTCTTTCCGTGGTGGCGAGGAGTGCCTCCCAGGAATCGACCCCGACGGGCGGCAGAAAATCGGCGGTGAAGCGGGTCCAGTCATTCGCATAATGCTGACGCAGCAATTCGACCCAGCGCTGCTTGGTGAACGAGGTTGCCGGTTTTGCCGAATAGAAGACAAACAGTGCTCCGGCCCACCATCCCACTTCATTGTCCGAGAAGTAACCGATCCGGTAGGGCGACCCGCGATAGGGCGCGACGAGCTCCCGGGCCAGCGAATTCATCCGCGCTACGGTCGCCGGGTCAAACGGATCGAACCAATGAAATTTGGCGCGCCGCCCGAGTTCGAGATTGACTATGGTTGGAAGCTCGAGCGTCTCGGGCGGCAATGCCCAGCCGCCCGCGCTGTTGAACCCCCACGATGAGAGCCGCCTCCGCGTCTCCGACGTCCAATCCACCAGGCTCGGAGCGAACGCCTTCCAGCTATACCAAACCTTCCCGTTCTTCTCGCGCTCGGCATAGCCGCCATCGAGTACATTGACGCCGAGGCTGAAAAATCGCTCACCGCAAGGTGTCACCAACCAAGAGGCTCCGCGATCCGTGGTGAGCGACCAGCGGCTTGATGGCGCCGCCGAAAAATCGGCGCATGCCCGAGCAACAGCCAGCGGATAGCTGGCTGATATTGCAGCTGAGAGGAGCGCGGTTCGGAGGAGCGCCGTCGCGGCGCGCGTCACGCGCTCGTGCCGCCGACTGTCAAGCCATCCATCCGCAAGGTCGGTTGGCCGACGCCGACAGGCACGCTCTGACCGTCTTTGCCGCAGGTGCCGATCCCATCATCCAGCCGAAGGTCGTTGCCGATCATCGTAACTTTAGTCATCGCGTCCGGTCCGTTGCCGATCAGGGTGGCACCCTTGACGGCCGGCCCGACTTTACCGTCTTCAATCAGATACGCTTCGGATGCCGAAAATACGAACTTGCCCGATGTGATGTCGACCTGCCCGCCCCCGAAATTGACGGCATAAAGCCCGCGCTTGACGGAAGCTATGATCTCCTGCGGGTCCTGCGTTCCCGCCAGCATGTAGGTGTTGGTCATTCGCGGCATTGGCGCGTGCGCGAAGCTCTGCCGTCGGCCGTTCCCGGTAGGGGCGGTGCCGAGCAGACGTGCGTTCATCCGATCCTGCATATAGCCTTTCAAAATGCCGTCCTCGATGAGCACCGTGTAATTGGACGGGGTGCCTTCATCGTCGACGGTCAGCGACCCGCGCCGGTCGGGCATCGTCCCGTCGTCGACGACGGTGACACCCTTGGTGGCGACTCTCTGCCCGATCATGCCGGAGAAAGCCGAGGTCTTCTTGCGGTTGAAGTCGCCCTCGAGCCCGTGTCCGACCGCCTCGTGCAGCATGACGCCGGGCCAGCCCGGTCCGAGAACGACGGTCATCTCGCCCGCCGGCGCCGGCACCGAACCGAGGTTGACGAGTGCCTGCCTCAAGGCTTCGTCGACCTGAGACTTCCATTGTTGCGGGTCGAGATAGAGATCGTAGGCGACGCGCCCGCCTGCGCCTGAGGAACCTGTCTCCATGCGGTCGCCCTCGCCGACGACGATCGCCACACTCAGTCGCACCAGCGGGCGGATATCGGCGACCCGGCGACCGCCTGGGCGGACAATCTGGACGGCTTGCCACACGCCACTGAGCGAAGCCATGACCTGCTTCACCCGCGGGTCGCGGCTGCGCGCGTAAGCGTCTATCTCGGTCAGTAGCCGCGTCTTCACTCCCAGATCGACAAGACCCAGCGGGTTCTGATCGGTGTAGAGGCTTCGGTTGGTCCCCGGAGGGGGCTCTGCAAAATTCCCGGAGTGACCGCTCGCCACCGCTCGCACGGTAGCCGCCGCGCGGCGGATCGCCGCCTCTGACAGTTCCGAGGCGTGCGCGTAACCTGCGGCCTCGCCGGTGACGGCTCGCAGGCCGAAACCTTGGGTGGTGTCGAAACTCGCGCTTTTGATTCGTGCGTCATCGAGCGCCAGGCTCTCGCTTTGGCTGTATTCGAGGTAGAGCTCGCCATCATCCATTCCGGCCAAGGACTGATCGACGAGTGCCTCGATGCGGGTCGGGTCCATACCCGTGCGCTCGAAGAACAACGCGTCGCTGGCGGCGAGATCGGTCATCTGCAACTCCGTGAACAATTAGTCTCAATATGGTCGCGGCCGTCGGTTCGAGGAAGGCGGAAGTTTTTATCGAGCCTAGACTTCGTATTGACTCTTGGCGTGTGCGGCGGCTTGACGCAAACCGGCGGAGCCAAGCTTGAGCCGGTTGTTGTCCTGACAGGCTGTGGTATAGCTTTGCCTGGCGTCAGTGCTTGTACAGTTGCGGTCATGAGATTTGGGTCGGGCGGAGAAGAACAAGTTTTGCCGCTCGAAAGTCCTCTCGGAAATGGCGCCCCGGTGCTCGCGACGGGTGAGAGGCCGCAGTCTCGGGGTGAGATGACGGGAATGTTCAATCGGAAGGTCGCATTCAGAGCGCTCGTTATGATCGTGCTGGTGTTGGTCGGCAGTGCCGTGTTGGTCACGCTGGCCCGCGCGGCAGAGCCGGTGCCCTGGCAAATCGGCATGCAGCCGCCGGCTACACCGGTCAAGGACAGGTTGTCGGCATTTCACGACGAACTCTTGGTCATCATCTTCCTGATAACCCTGTTCGTTTTGGGGTTGCTGCTGTACGTCATCGTTCGCTTCCGTCACGACCGCCACCCGGTGCCGACCCGGACTTCGCACAATACGGTCATCGAGATGCTATGGACCGTAGTGCCGGTTCTCATTCTGGTAATTATCGCGATTCCTTCGTTCAAGCTCATGTATTACATGGATCGGGCACCGAACCCCGACATGACGATCAAAGTGACCGGGCATCAGTGGTACTGGACCTATGAATATCCGGACCAAGCCGGTCTATCCTTTGACAGCAATCTCATCCCGGAAGCCGACCTGAAACCGGGACAGAAACGGTTACTCGATGTCGACAACCCGCTGGTTGTCCCGGTGGACACGGTGATCCGCGTCTATGTAACCGGCACTGACGTGATCCACAGCTGGTTCATCCCGTCCTTTGGGGTCCAGGAATACGCGATCATCGGCCGGCTCAATGAAAGCTGGATGAAGGTCGAGCATCCGGGTGTTTATTACGGGCAATGCAATCAGATTTGCGGCATCAACCACGCCTTCATGCCGATCAAGATTGAGGCGGTATCGAAAGACGATTTTCAGCGTTGGTTGGGCGACGCCAAAAAGAAGTTTGCGCATCACGAGGAAGGCCGTGATGCCGTGCGCGTCGCGGCTTCGGCTGCGACCGGCTCCGACCGGTCGCAATCGGCCGGCAACTGAGATCGAGGGAGCGAGAAATGGCTTACGAGCGCGGTATGGACGTCGCCGACCTGCACGGTCATGACGTTCACGGCCACGGCCATGCGCCGGGCTTTTTTGTCCGCTGGTTTTGCTCGACCAACCACAAGGACATCGGCACCCTTTATCTACTGTTTGCGATTGTCGCCGGAGTGATCGCTGGGCTGCTCTCGGTGCTGATGCGGATTCAGCTGATGCATCCGGCCAACGAGTTCATCGCCGACCATCAACTGTACAACGTCATCGTCACCGCGCACGGGCTGATCATGGTCTTTTTCGTGATCATGCCGGCGATGATCGGCGGGTTCGGCAATTGGATGGTGCCGCTGATGATCGGCTCGCCGGACATGGCCTTCCCGCGGATGAACAACGTCAGCTTCTGGCTTTTGGTCCCGGCATTCGCGCTGCTGGTCGGATCGACGATGGTCGGACAGGGCGCCGGCGTCGGCTGGACGGTCTACCCGCCGCTTTCCGGTGCAGTGGGACATCCCGGTCCGGCGGTCGACATGGTGATCTTTTCAATCCACCTTGCCGGCGCCTCGTCGATTATGGGCGCCATCAATTTCATCACGACGATCCTCAACATGCGCGCCCCCGGCATGACGATGCACAAGATGCCGCTCTTTGTGTGGGCGATCCTGGTAACCGCGTTCCTTCTGCTGTTGTCGCTGCCGGTGCTGGCCGGCGCGATCACGATGCTGCTGACCGACCGTAATTTCGGCACAACCTTCTTTGACCCGGCAGGCGGTGGCGATCCGCTCCTATTCCTGAACCTGTTCTGGTTCTTCGGCCACCCCGAGGTCTACATCCTGATCCTGCCGGGTTTCGGCATGATCTCGCAGGTCGTCTCGACCTTCTCGAAAAAGCCCGTGTTTGGCTATCTCGGCATGGCCTATGCGATGATGGCGATCGGCGTGATCGGCTTTGTCGTCTGGGCGCATCACATGTTTACGACCGGCATTTCGGTCGATGCACGCGCCTATTTCACCGCGGCGACGATGGTCATCGCGGTGCCGACCGGCGTCAAGATCTTCTCCTGGATTGCGACGATGTGGGGCGGCTCGATCGAGTTCAAAACGCCGATGCTGTGGGCGATGGGCTTCATCTTTCTGTTCACGATTGGCGGCGTGACCGGGATCGTGCTGGCCAATGCCGGCGTCGACTTTGCCTTGCACAATACTTATTACGTGATCGCTCACTT
>JAFASL010000721.1 GCA_019244535.1 Alphaproteobacteria bacterium | reverse complement strand
AACCAGTATCAGAGCGGCACGACGGACCAGTCGGCCGTCTCGCAGGCCGAGGCTCAGCTCGAAGCGACGCAGGCGCAGGCGATCGCGACCGGCGTGACGCGCGCCCAGCTCGAGCACGCCATTGCCGTCCTGATCGGCAAGCCACCCGCCGAATTTTCAATCCCGCCGACCGAAGCGAGGATCGCGGTGCCGGTGATACCGGCAGAGATGCCGTCCGCGCTTTTGGAGCGCCGCCCGGACATCGCCGCCTCGGAGCGTCTGATGGCGGCTTCCAATGCCCAGATCGGCGTCGCCGTGGCGGCGTTTTATCCCAATATCGCTCTCACCGGCGATTACGGGACTTCCGCATTGACCTTGAACCGTCTGCTCGCCACCACGAGCCGCTTTTGGGCCTTCGGCTCGAACCTCGTGCAAACGATATTCGATGCCGGCGCGCGCAGCGCCCAGGTCGAGCAGGCCCGCGCCATTTTTGACCAAGACGTCGCAAATTACCGGCAGACGGTCCTGACTGCGTTCCAGCAGGTAGAAGATCAGCTTGCGGCGTTGCGGATTCTGGCCCAGCAGGCCGACGTCCAGGACAGGGCAGTGGCCGCAGCATTCGAGGCCGCACGGATCATCAACAACCAGTATCTGGCCGGCACCGTCGCGTACACCAGCGTTGTTGTCGCCGATCAGACCGCGCTAGCCAACGCCGAGACGGCCGTCAACATCCGGCAAAGTCGCCTCGTCGCCAGCGCTGCGCTGATTCAAGCGCTGGGCGGCGGCTGGGATGCCGGGCAATTGCCGGGGCGCGAGCGCATCGAAGAGGATGCCCCGCTCAATTTCAGCCCACTCCCGCCCGCGCTCCCGCCGACCGAGGTGAGTACGCGTTAACAGTGGCGGCCCGCCCCGCCCGGCTCACTCGGATTTGTTCTGCGCATAAAGGTAAAAATTGGTAAATTCGACGCAGCCGGCGCCTGAGCGCCGTATCCGACAGAGGGGAGGAAGATGGCTTACGATAGTGTGAACCGCCCGCGCTACATGGTCCCTGCGTTGGGCAACGTCTACAGCGCCATCGAGGTCTATAGCTGGCCGCTGGTGCGCGCCGCGACGGGGTTTTTCTTTTTGCCGCACGGGATGCAGAAATTGTTCGGGTTCTGGGGCGGCGACATTAGCAAGACCATCGAGGGCTTTGCCAAGCAGGGGCTGCATCCGGCCGCGTTCTGGGTCTATTACATCGGCTGTCTGGAGCTTTTTGGCGGGATCTGCCTGATCCTCGGCCTGTTGACCCGGCCTGTCGCGGCGCTGTTCGCCGGCTTTATGTTCGTCGCGGCGTTTCACGTCCATATGCCGATCGGCTGGTTCTGGAACGCGCGCGGTATGGAAGTGCCGTTCTATCTGCTGTTGATCTGCCTTGCGATCCTGATCCGTGGCGCCGGCCCGTTGTCGCTCGACAACCGCCTCGGCCGAGAAATCTGATCCGGCCGGCAGCGGGGTAGATCTCGCCGGTCAAGTCCAGCGGATTGACACCGCGCGGGCGTCCAGCCAAACACTTGGACCTCTCGGAGGCCCGAGGGAGGGGACGTAGTGCAGCGGAACGGAAGATTGGGCGTCGACATCGGCGGCACCTTTACCGATGTGGCGCTCGAAACCGCGGGACAGCGCTACAGTACCAAGATCCTGACGACGCCGGAGGCTCCGGAGCGGGCGGTTCTCGAGGCGATTAGCGCCGTGTTGCGCGAGGCCTCGCTAAGCCCCAGCGATTTGTCGATCATCATTCACGGCACGACGTTGGCGACCAATGCGATCATCGAGCGCAAAGGCGCCAAGACAGCGCTCTTAACGACCGAAGGCTTTCGCGACACGATCGAGATCCGGCACGAGAACCGGTTCGAGCAGTACGACGTCAATATAGACCTGCCGCCGCCGCTGGTGCCGCGGCGGCTGCGTTTTCCGGTGCGCGAGCGTATCGACGCGCGTGGCCGAGTGCTGGTGCCGCTCGACGAGGCGGGCGTATCCTCATTGGCGCAGCGCCTCGCGGCCGCCGGGGTCCAGTCGGTTGCAATCGGTTTTCTGCACAGCTTCACCAACCCGGCGCATGAGCGCCGCGCGGGCGAGCTTCTGGCCGACCGGCTGCCGGGGGTCGCGATCACCTTGTCGAGCGATGTATCCCCGGAGATGCGCGAATACGAGCGCTTCTCGACCGCCTGCGCCAACGCCTACGTCCAGCCGCTGATCGGCCGTTACCTCGCCGATCTCGAGGCGATGCTGCGGCGCGAAGGGTTTGTCTGCCCGCTCTTTCTGATGTTGTCGGGCGGCGGGCTGACCTCGGTCGAGACCGCGATCCGCTTCCCGGTGCGGCTCGTCGAATCAGGGCCGGCGGGAGGTGCGATTTTCGCTGCCGAGATTGCGCGGCAATGTTCGCTGGACAAGGTCCTGTCTTACGACATGGGCGGGACCACCGCGAAGATCTGCCTGATCGACGATCTGAAGCCTCAGACCAATCGCGCCTTCGAAGTCGCGCGCATTTACCGCTTCAAAAAGGGCAGTGGGCTGCCGTTGCGGATCCCCGTCATCGAAATGGTCGAGATCGGCGCGGGCGGCGGCTCGATCGCGCGGGTCGACCGGCTCAAGCGGATCACTGTCGGGCCGGACAGCGCCGGCGCCGATCCCGGTCCCGCCTGCTACGGCCGCGGCGGCACGGCGCCGACCGTAACCGACGCAGATCTGCTGCTCGGCCGGATCGATCCCGCGGGGTTTTCCGGCGGGCGGATGGCGCTCGACCGCGGCGCGGCCGAGGAGGCGGTACGCTGCGAAGTTGCCGCGCCCCTTGACCTTGCGGTCGAGCTTGCGGCGCTCGGGGTCAGCGAGATCGTCGACGAGAACATGGCCAATGCCGCGCGCGTTCACGCGATCGAGAGCGGCAAGGACGCACGCGGCCGCACGCTCGTCGCGTTTGGCGGCGCGGCGCCGCTGCACGCGGCTCGCATGGCCGAAAAATTGGGACTCGATCATGTCTTGGTGCCGTCCTATGCCGGGGTCGGCTCGGCGGTCGGCTTCCTGCGCGCGCCGATCGCCTACGAGATCGTGCGCTCGTCATTGCAGCGGCTCGACCAGTTCGACGCGGTGGCGGCCAATTCGCTCTTTAGCGCAATGCGGGCCGAGGCCGAGCCGATCGTCCGCCGCGGCGCCGGCGAGCAGCCACTTACCGAGACCCGGTCCGCGTTTATGCGCTACCGCGGCCAGGGTCATGAAATCGCGGTGCCATTGCCGACCCGCGATTACCACAACGAGGATGCGGCGCCGCTGCGCGAGGCGTTCGAGACCGAATATCGCCGCCTCTACAGCCGCGTGATCCCCGGCGTCGAGGTCGAAATCCTCAGCTGGGTGCTGCTGCTCTCCGCTCCGGCGCCGAGTGAGACCGCGGCCGCAGCGCCGGGTTCGAAACCCTATTCACCCAAGCCGGCGAGCCTTCGCCTCGTCTTTGACCCCGATTCAGGCGAATTTGTCGAGGTCGCGGTCCACGAGCGGCGCAACCTCGAGCCCGGGGCCTTCATTCCCGGCCCCGCCGTGATTACCGAGGACGAAACCTCAACAGTCGTCAGCCGCCTCTTCGACGCCCGCCTCGACGCCTTTGGCTATATCGAGCTGACCCGCACGGCGCTGCCCAAGCTCTAACCGCGCGTCATCCGCCTTCGAGCTTGGGAATAAAGAAGATTTCGCACCCCTCCGGGATCGGCTGAAAATAGGCGGTCTCGTGGATCGCGCCGTCGATCGCGACCGTGGTTTCTTCTTCGAAGTGCAGGCCCAGGCCCGAGTAGAGGCGGTCCATCTCCTTGATGACGCCGCGCAGGTTCTGCGCGACAAAGTTGCGCGCGACTATGGATGACCAGCCGGGAAGAGCTTTAG
>JAFASL010000476.1 GCA_019244535.1 Alphaproteobacteria bacterium | reverse complement strand
CTTTCGAGCCGGGATTCGACACCGAGCCCGAGAAGATAGATGAGCCCGATCACGACAATCGCCCCAAAGGCATAGGCAACGATCGGGGAATCGGACAACCGGAACCCAATCGAAATCAAGATGCGCCCGATCGCGCTGTCCGGCCCGACATAAGCATAGATGAAGGTGCCGACCCAAACGATGACGGTAATCGTCACCGCCAGCGGCAACAGGACAAAGAAACCGGCCAGAAACGTGCGGAAACGGCTGATCATCCGATACCTAGCGCGTCATACCCCGAGAGGCAAAGACCGCGAGCCCTCCCTACTCGGCCGCCTTCTCGGGCATCGCGCGCTCAGGTAGCACGGGTCTCCGCCGTTTTGATAGGCTCTTGACCCGCTCCCGCAACATTTGGAACAGCACATAGAGCCCAGGAATTACAAAGATGCCGAGAAAGCTCGCGGCCACCATACCGCCAAACACTGCTGTTCCGACTGCACGGATCGTCGCGGCCCCGGCGCCGGAAGCGATGACGAGCGGCACCAAGCCCGCAATAAACGCGAAGGAGGTCATCATCACGGCGCGGAACCGTAGCCGGGCGCCTTCGATCGCAGCGGCGACGATCTCCTGCCCCTCTCGCCGCTGCTCCATTGCAAATTCGATGATCAGAATGGCGTTTTTTGCGGCGAGCGCGATCAACACGACGATGCCGATCTGCGCATAAAGGTTATTGTCCAACCCGGACAGCTTTAGAGCCGCCATTGCGCCAAAGATGCCGACCACCACCGACAACAGCGCGGCAATGGGTATCGTCCAGCTCTCGTAGAGACCGACCAGGAAAAGGTAAGCGAAGAGGATCGCCAAGCCGAGGATCGAGCCAGTCTGACCCGCTGCCGCTTTTTCCTGCAATGCCGTGCCGGTCCATTCGAAGGAAAACCCGGGCGGCAGCGTGGCGGCGGCGACTGTCTCCATCGCCCGCAATGCCTCGCCTGAAGAATAGCCGGGGGCGGGGCCGCCATTGATCGTGACCGAGCGCCGATTATTATAACGCACAATCGACGACGGAGCGGTGATCAGCTCGACATTGGCGACCGCGCGAAGCGGGATCAGATCGCCCTGCGCGGTGCGGACGCGCACTCGAAAGATGTCTTCGACTCCTTTGCGGTCGCTCGCGTCCGCCTGCACCTTGACCTGCCAGGTGCGGCCAAAGCGGTTGAAGTCGTTCACATAGGTGCCGCCCATCGTCGTCTGCAATGCGCTGAAGATATCGCCGATCGACACACCCAGGGTCTCGGCGCGCTCGCGGTCGAGCTGCAGGTAGACCTGCGGCGTCGACGCTCCATAGGTCGTGTAAACACCAGCCATTGCCGGGTTCTGGTTGGCGGCGATGACAAGCCCGTCCGCGACGGCCGCGAGATCCTTCGGCGCCGCGCCGGAAAGGCTCTGCAACTGCAGTTCGAACCCGGCGGCATTCCCCAGCCCGCTGATCGGCGGCATATTGAAGGCGATGACGTTCGCAGCTGCAATGCTGCGAACCGATGCATTGACCTCGGCCAGTGCCGAGAAAACCGACATCGACTTGTCCGTCCGTTCGTCGAACGGCTTCAAACCGACAATGAGGAGCGCTTTGTTCGGCAGCGCAAGGCCATCGATCAGGCTGTAGCCGACAACACTGGTTACATTCTGTGTCCACGGCCGGCCCTGAATAATTTTCTCGACCTCTTCCACAACCCGGCTCGTGCGGTTCAGCGACGCGGCATCGGGCAATTGTATCTCTACAAAAAAAGCCCCTTGATCCTCTTCCGGGAGGAACCCTGTTGGGACGATTTTGGCTAGCCAACCGGTCCCCAGGGCGAAGGCCAGCACCAGCGCGCCGGTAATCAATGCCCGGCGAGCCAATGGCCGCACGATTCTAATATAACCGTCTCGGCCTCTATCGATGCCGCGCTGGAAATATGCGATGACCCCGCGTGCAGGCCCACGATGCCGCAGCAACACCGCGCACAATGCCGGCGAAAGACTGAGAGCATTGAGTGCCGAGATCAGCATCGATACCGACACGGCCACTGCAAATTGCTGGTAGAGCTGGCCGGTGATGCCGGGAATGAAGGCGGTCGGTACGAAGACCGAAAGCAGCACCAGAGTGATCGCGATGATCGGCGCGGTCACCTGCGACATCGCCTTTTCCGCCGCCTCCGCGGGAGTCAGCTCGGGCTCCGTCTCGAGAATGTGCTCGACCGCCTCGACGACGACGATCGCATCGTCGACGACGATCCCGATCGCCAGCACTAGCGCGAGCAGCGAGATCGTGTTAGCGGAGAAGCCAAGCGCCAGCATGGCTGCGAAGGTCCCGACGAGCGCGACCGGGACCGCGATGATCGGGATCAAGGTCGCGCGCAAGTTGCCCAGAAAGACGAAGACAACGATGCCGACGAGCACAAAGGCTTCGAGCAATGTCGTCTGCACCTTGTGGATCATCGCATTGACGAAGACCGTCGTGTCGTACATCACGTCGTAGGCGACGTCTTCGGGCAGCAGCGGCTCGAGGTCCTTGAGCGCCTTTTTAACGCCCGCGGCTACCGCAATCGCGTTGGCGCCAGGGGCCTGGTAAATGGCAATGGCCTCGCCCGGCCGGCCATTGAATCGGGCAAGCGAATCTGCCGACTTCGAACCAAGCTCGGCTCGGGCGATATCTTTGACCCGGACCACGCCGCCATCCGGGTTGGCGCGGACCACTATGTTGTTGAATTCCTCGACCGTGGTTAGCCGGCCTTGCGTGCTGATGTTGAGCTGGAAGTCGACCTCGGGGACGAGGGGGGCCGCGCCGACGCGGCCCACGGCGGCCTGCGTGTTCTGCGAATTGATAGCGTTGATCACGTCCTGCGGGGTGATGTCGAGGCTTGCCATGCGGTCGAGGTTGAGCCAGATCCGCATCGAGTATTCGAGGTCGCCCCACTGGCTCGCGTCGCCGACCCCGCGCACCCGCTTCAAGGTGTCCACCAGGTTTATCTTGGCGTAGTTCGACAGAAAGAGCGCGTCGCCGGTGCCCTTTGGCGAGTAGATTGCGACCACTTGCAAGAGCGCGGTCGATTGCTTTTTGGTGGTGACGCCGTTGCGCTGCACTTCGGGCGGCAAGAACGCGAGCGCCTGATTGACCCGGTTGGTGACATTGACGGTGTTGAGGTCGGGGTCGCTGCCGACCTCGAAGGTGACGTTGAGCGTATAGCTGCCATCACTTCCTGACGTCGACTTCATATAGATCATCCGGTCGACGC
>JAFASL010000471.1 GCA_019244535.1 Alphaproteobacteria bacterium | reverse complement strand
CTGATACCGCTTCACAACCGGGGAATTCCCTAGGCGAGAGGAACCGATTTTCATACTCCTTAATCCACCCTTAAGGATTACTAACAAGGGTGCGTACTTGTCGGATTCCCTTACAGATCTATAAGGGAAATCGAGTGTTAACACCTTAATTGGTTGATTTTACGCCATAATTTTCTTTGGCACGCGGTTTGCTCCCCCTCCTGCGGGTTAGTTGGAGGTTAACATGAGTACGCGTTCCATCGCGGCGGTTGCCATCTCGGTAATTTGCTTGGCGACTTCCGCCTATGCCGTCCCAATCACGTCTAATCCCACCATTGTCAGTGGGAATATGACGTTTAACAATTTCACGAGCTGTAATGTGACCGGAGGAGTCGGTCTGACTTGTGGCCAGATCGATGTCTCGGCTCATACTTCGGTGAGCCCTCCGGACCCGACGAATGGAGATTTCGGGATCCGGATCCAGGGCGCATTCAACGCCGGAACCACGTCGGAAGACGTCGTTTTCCAGTATGACGGACACATCACTGGGGGAGTGTTCCATGACGCGTCGATGTTTTTTAATGGCACGGCAGTATCCAGCGTCACTGAAACCATCTACAATCTTGCCAATGGTGACCAGATCGGTCAGTTCTCGGTAGGCAATAGCCCAGGATCCCCCACCGCCGACATTATTCTGAGTGAAAACGCCACAGATATTCGTATGGTGAAAGACATCGGGCTCAATTTTACCGCGCCCGGACCGACCACCATCAGCATTGTCGATCAGCAATTCTCGCAGACGACGGTGCCCGAGCCCGCTTCACTTGCAATCCTCGGAGTTGGCCTCCTTGCGTTGGGTGTTCGTCGCCAACGGCGTAAAAACGGATAAAATCATTGCACACGACTTTAAAGGCGGCGCCCTCTGGGCGCCGCCTTTTCTTTTGAAGAGCCGTCCCGCCAATGGCGCGCCAAATGGTCTGCATAGCGCCGCCAACGCCCGACCGAGCAAGTGTAAAGCGGTTGGCGCACTTGCCAGGCGCTGGCCGTCAGGACTGGTCTTTCGGTGCGATGAAAATCGAGACAGGCCGGTTCCCACGCAAGGTCGAGGAAATCGGTCAGACGGTGGGTCTCGTGCTCCGGATTTGCCACCAGTTTCTCGTAATCGATCACCAGGATCTGGAGCGGGAGCACGCGCAGCCAGTGCCCGCCAAGACGCTCGACTTCCGCTGCCCGCGTGGCGCAATCGGCCAGATCGTAGGCGTAGATGTTCCCGTCGGTGAAATGATGGAAGAAGCAGGACAGACACGTATCGCGCAGATCGCGCCGGCACCAGATTATCCGTGCCGCCGGGAACAGCGCGGCGATGAGCCAAAGAAAGAAAATATTGTCCGGCATCTTGTCCACAACCCGAAGCGCTCCATTCCCGAGCCCCTGTAGAAAGGCCAGATGCCGGCGGCCGAGCTGCCTGGCATAGGCTGCATCCCATTTTTCGAGCGGAAGACCTCGATTATGCGTGGCGAGGTGGTCCCAAATCTCGCCAATGGCATTCAATTCCCCGGCGCCGACCACACGCGAATGGCTCGCAGCGATCTGCTCGATCAGGCTCGTGCCGGACCGCGGCATGCCGACAATGAAGACGGGCAGCTGTGAGGCCGTGCCCCATGAGGCGGCGATCGAAAAGAATGCCGGTGTTACCAATTCGATCAAATCGTCCACTTGCCGACGGAATGCTTCGATATCGAAGCGATCGCCGGCCACTGCACGCTCCCGCCGATAGAGAGTATTGGCCTCGGCAAAGGCCGGAAAAGCCTCGTCGCAGCGCCCGGCATTGTCCAACAGCATGCCGAGGGCGAAGCCCGCGGAAACCCGGTCCGAGACCGACCGCTTCTGGTCTTTCAGTACGGTTTGCAGGCGTTGCAGCTCGGCCTCGTCCGAAGCCTGCTGTCCGGTCGCAGCGAGGCTGCGGTAAATCTCTGGCCGATCCGGATCGAGCTCGATCGCCCGATTGAAGCACACCAGCGCCTCGTCAAACCGACCCGTGCTGCGCAAGAGGGTGCCGAGTTCGTGCCACGCGGCCGCATAGGCCGGCGCGAGGGCCAGGGCACGACGGAACCCGGCTTCGCTGCCCGCCAGGTCCTTCGCCAGAAAGAGGGTGGCGGCGAGCGCGAAATGTGCGGTTGGATCGCCGGGATCCAGCGCGATCGCATGTTCCAGGCTGGCCATTGCTTCCTTGTGACGCCCGAGCTTGGCGAGCACCCAACCGAGGTCGCGATGCGTTTGCGCCCGGTCGGGCGCGAGATCGAGCGCGCGGCGCAGCGGAGCCTCGGCTTCGGCAAACCGCTCGAGACCCATCAAGGAGTCGGCGTGAGTGACGTGTGTGCCAAAAAATTCCGGGATCAGCACGATGGCGCGTTCGGAGCCCGCGAGACCCGCCCTGAACTCCCCCTGCTGATTGAGCACCGCTGCGAGGTTGTTGTGTGCCATGCCGTAATCGGGTTTGAGGGCCAATGCCCGTCGGTAGCTCGTGACCGCTTCCTCCAGCCTGCCCAGTTCGCGCAGGACATTCCCGAAATTCAAATGAACATCGGGTATGTCTGGCAGTGTCGGCAACGCGCGCTCGATCAAGCGCAGAGCCTGCCCCGCTGCGCCGCGCTGGTAAGCCAGGACCCCGAGCAGATGCAGCGCATTGGCGTCGCCCGGGTTTTTATGAAGGGCCTTGCGATAAAGCGCCTCAGCGTGCCGCAGCCGTCCGGCCTGATGATGGGCGAATCCAGCGCGCACCGTTCGCAGCCGGCCTGCTCTCTGCCGCGCCGCTCGCTGCCGTCTTTCCGACGCTTCCGGCGATCCCGTATCGATCGCGCCGACGCGCGCCGTCGTCTCTGTCCTAGGGTCGCGCTGGCGGAAGTCCTTGGGCGGGAGTCGCCTTCTCTCCATCTTTCACGGTTGGCTTTGGCACTGTGATAAGACCGACCCCGACCGGATTTCGCTTCGGAAGGCGCGGCAGAATTTTGATCGATAGATAATCCGGAGAAAACATCATGAGCTCCTCGGCCGCCGCCCTCTCGGGGGCCAGAGGCAGCCGCCCGGCCACATATCTGTTCGAGGTCATCGTCGCTTGCAGATTGGTGATTTTGATGCCGTCGCCGTCAAAGGTGTTGGCGTCGCTAGCCTCTGCGGTGTCGGCGAGGATCGGAACCTGACCGTCTGATTGCGGGTCGTTCTGCGCTGCGCCAGCCCCCCCATCCCCCTCACGCTCCCGCGGCGGGGAGCTCTCGACACCGGCTGCTGCAGCACAGCCGAATTCCGATCCGAGGGTTTGACTTGGCAATACCGGGGCGCAGGGCAGCGCAGCCGCGGCGCTCGAAACAGCCGCCGCGGCTGCCATCCCCAGCGCCGCAGATTGTGCCCGCATTGCGGCCACTTTGAAAAAATTTCCCGGCTAGACAATTGCCTAATGTTTGATTTCGCTACCACCAAAGCGCCGGCTGATCAATATCGACGCGGTATCTTAATCCATTTGAAGATTCAGGCTGGACCCCGGCCGGCAATGGCGGTCACGTCGGCAAGGAGCTGTGCGACAGTGTCGCGCGCGAGATCGCGCGTTACGAATACCAGGCGGGACCGCCGATCACCGTCCGGCCAATCCTCGAGCTCGACCGGCGGATGGAGCACATGCTGCACCGCATGCACGACCACCGGCCCGCGGCATTCCTTGATCGCG
>JAFASL010000438.1 GCA_019244535.1 Alphaproteobacteria bacterium | reverse complement strand
ATGCTGCGCAGCGCGAGCGGCACCCGGTCAGGGATCTTTGCCACGGCAGTCGGGATCGGCACGCTGATTATCGCTGCGACCGCGGTACTAGGTGAGTTGCAGTCGGCGCTAAATATGATTTGGAAGGCTCCGCCGAGTGGAGGCCTCGGCGTCTGGTATCGTGAGATCACGCCTCATCGGTCTCTCGATAATCCTCGTAATCGGGTTTTTGCTGTTGGTGTCGCTTGTGATCAGCACGGCTTTGGCAGCGCTCAGTGATTATTTCGACTGGATCCTACCCGGGCTCGCCACGATATTGCACGTGGTGCACCTGGCGCTCTCCTTTGGTTTTACCACTGCTCTGTTTGCAATGATATTTAAAATTCTTCCGGATAAAGCCGTGCGCTGGGAGGAAGTCTGGCTTGGAGCAGCCATAGCGTCTCTGCTGTTCACGATCGGTAAGCATCTGATCAGCCTTTATATTGGAAGCAGTAACATCGACCTATGGCGCAGCGGGTGCGTTCATTATAATTTTGGTCTGGGTATATTACTCGGTACAGATCCTGCTGCTCGGCGCGGAGTTCGCCAAAGCCTATACTGATCAGCGACGAGCGCAACGTGAGACTCATAACACGCCCCGGATTGTGGGCTGAACCGATTTGCAGCAACGGTGGCAGTGCTGCGCATCGGATGTTTTTTCGACCCTGGCGGCGTCGACTTCGCTCAGCTCAGGGACGACCGTGCTCGCTGTTGATCGGATGTCTGGTTTCGCGCGCCGCGGAACCTCTTTGCGTTGAAGTTTGTTCCAGCGGCGGGAGCATACACGTTGGAGGCGAAAATGGACCAAACACGGGCCCGGGAAATTGCGAGAGATGCCGCTGAGCAGGCGAGCGACACCGCCAGTGAAGCTGCCAAACGGGTCGGGGAGCAAGTTCAACCCGCGCTCGATCAGGGGAAGTCTATGGCGCAGGACCTGGCCGACCAAGCGTCCGAGGTTGGCAGGCAGGCGATGGACCGGGCGGGCGAGTTAATCGAAAACGTTGCTCCGCAAGCAAAACAAGTGGCGAGCAATCTCTATGACCAGAGCGCTCGCTCAGGACAGTACGTCCGTCAGTATGCCGCGCAAGAACCCCTGACCGCGATGTTGGTTGCCGGCACGATCGGGTTCGCGCTCGGTTATTTGATCCGCGGGCGCTAAGAACCAAGGCGAAATAGAAGCGGCATCTGTCGATTGCTGGCGATAGCGGGTGGTACATTGCTCCCGATTTCGCGCGGATTTGTCTCCCAACGAAGAGGCCATGGCTCAAGGGCCGCATCAGTTGCACCTGGCCTCTGGTATTTCGACTTCTTATCGGACCGCGGCTGAACGGCTCGCGGTCCGTTCGCTCGGGGTCGCGGCGCCGGACATGTCGGTCAATCCTGTCCGACTGCTCTGCGAACCTGCTCGCCGCCGCCGAGCCCTAGGCTTTTTTCCGGCTATGCAGTGCCTTCGGAGAACGCTCGCTCCAGCGTGTGAGCGGAACGAAGCAGATTGTCATTATCGGGCTGCTGATCTGGTCGTGCGGAGATCTTCCGCCTACGCCTCGTGTGAACATCCCCCACATCGCCGTACTCGGTCCAGCCCCGGCATTCGGTGTGTAAAAAATCTCGGCCGCGCTTAGGCCGCTCCCGCCCGTGTCTTCGGGGCAGTGCGCTATTCTCCAGTGATTGCTAAATTCCGAGCCCATCGGCGCGAACGGCCTTTGACCCCAGAATGAAGTGGACTGAGCCCTTCTGAGATCTGGAGATAGCGCATGCCATCGATCGTAGGCAGCTGGAAATTGTTCATGCAACCGCTCGGGACTCAGCGGGCACCGCGTGCCCAGCGCCTTATGGCGGGAAGGCGCTCGGCCGCGTTACCTTCACCGCCGACGGCGCATGATGTCTGTGGTGTGCGATGGGTGGAAGGAGCTGCCGGCCGGAGTGAGCCGGGAATACAGCTCCTATTGCGGCAACTACACCTATGACGGGGAAAGGCTCGTCACCCGAGTTGACGCCGCCTCAGACACGAGCCGGATTGGCAGCGATCAGGTGCGCGGGGTGCGGTTCGAAGGCGAGCGCATGGTCCTGATCCCGCCACCCCGGCGGACCGGCGAGATCGAGGAACACCGTGAGATCACCTGGGAACGCATCGCCGGGGAGTAGCACCTGAAGATTAGGGAGCGTAACGGGTGACGCCCTCGACCACGCCCTGCTTGCGGCCCCGTAGCTCAATCACGTTACGATCGGGGTCGCGTACGAACACCGAGATCTGCCCGCTTTGGCCAAAGCTGACCGGACCTTGTGAGATCGCGATATCGTTCGCTTTCAAAGCGGCGATGGTTGCCGGGATCGACGCGACACGGAGCGCCATATGCGTGTAGCCGGCGAATTTATCCGGAACGTCCATCAGGATGTTGCTGCCCGGATCGCCGGCATTGGCGTTGAAAATGAGATTTAGCTCCACGCCGTGCTCGTTGCGAATGATGGCGACATCGTCGCCCACGGCCCGATGCGCCAGGGTGAACCCGAGCACTCGGTAAAAGGCGAGGGCGCGCTCGAGATCACGCACGCGGATGCCAATATGATCGACTCGCTCAATTGCAATGGTCTGGGTCATTGGGAATTCCGTGCCTCCGTGCTACAAGCTAGAAAAGCGGCTGACACATTTATTTGCGCGTCGAAAGCCGGGCCGAATGCGGAAGAGCCGTAACCCGCGTTTCGACATTAGCGCTATGCCTTCGCGCAGGCTACGGGCATGTCAGCGATATCTGGTGGGCGCTTTCGCGACGAGGGGCAAGAGAGGGAGTGCGCAGAATGAAGAATACGAAAAAGATCTGGTCGCTAGTCGATGCCAAAGAGAGGCCTTTCACGCAATTGTCCGACCGGGTCTGGGGGATGCCGGAACTGTGCTACGGCGAGTTCCGCTCCTGCGCGGAGCATACCGCAACGCTGGAGCGGCAGGGATTTCGAGTAACAAAGGATGTCGCGGGGATTCCGACGGCAGTGATGGGCGAGGCCGGGGAGGGTGGACCGGTGATCGCCATCCTCGGCGAATACGACGCGCTGCCGGGCCTGTCGCAGGAGGCCGGCGTCGCGGAGCCGCGGGCGCTGCCGGGCAGTGGTGATGGTCATGGCTGCGGTCATAATATCTTGGGGTCCGCATCGCTGCTGGCCGCGACCGCGGTGAAGGACTTTCTGGCGGGACACGGCATCAAGGGGCGCGTGCGTTATTACGGCTGCCCGGCGGAAGAAGGGGGCGCTGCCAAGGGATTCATGGTGCGGGCCGGGGTGTTTTCCGACGTGGATGTCGCGATCACCTGGCACCCCTCCGCCTTCTCCGGCGTCTATGAACCGGTATCGCTAGCCAACACCCGCATCGATTTCGCCTTCGCCGGCCGCGCCGCGCACGCCGCCGCCGCGCCGCATCTGGGACGCAGCGCGCTCGACGCGGTGGAGCTGATGAATGTCGGCGTGAACTATATGCGCGAGCATATGCCGTCCGATGCGCGTGTGCATTACGCGCTGCTGGATGCTGGCGGGATCGCACCGAACGTGGTGCAGGCGAACGCGAAGGTACGCTACCTGATTCGTGCGCGGAACTTGCCGGAGCTAACCCGGCTGACCGAACGAGTGCGCAAGATCGCCGACGGCGCCGCGCTGATGACCGAGACCGCCGTCAAGGCTCAGGTCGTCAGTGCCGTGTCCAATTTGCTGGGGAACACGCCGTTGGAAAAGGCGATGCACGACAATCTGCTGCGCCTCGGCCCGCCGCCGTTCGATGAGGCAGACCGTGACTTCGCCCGCAAGATCCAGGCGACGCTGACCGAGGAGGACATCGAATCCGCGTTCCGCCGCGCCGGCATGCCGATCAAGGACGTGCCGCTGTGCGACGAGATCGTGCCGCTCGACGCCAAGAGTGCGCCGATGATGGGCTCGACAGACGTCGGCGATGTGAGCTGGGTGGTGCCGACGGTGCAGGCGCGTGGTACCACCTATGCGATCGGCACGCCGGGCCACTCCTGGCAGTTGACGGCGCAGGGCAAGACGCCGGCGGCGCACAAGGGTCTTGTGCACGTCGCGAAGGTAATGGCGTGCACGGCGGTGGATGTGTTGCAGGACGACGTGCTGCTGGCGCGCGCCAAGGCCGATCATCAAGCGCGCGTGTGGCGCAGCCCATATGTCTGCCCGTTGCCGGACGAATTGGATCCGCCACTCAAGATGTCCGCGTAGATCGGTAGTTTACCTCAGTCGAAGGCGCTAAGTCGGCGCAGTCGCGCGCGAACAGGCGGCCGCTGGTTGGCAGTAACCGACTATCGACGTCTATGTCGGCATTTGCTGGCCTCTTGAGCCGTTGGGCATGCTAGTTCAAGTCATTCACTGCCATCCGCTGATCGACAGCTACAACCATGCGCTGTTTCAGACGATCATAACGGTGCTCGAGGACAAGGGTCATCAGGTAACAGCCACGGACCTTTACCGCGAACAGTTCGATCCGGTGATGAGTATCATCGAGCGCCGCACTTATTATATGCGGCGCGATATGACGACACGATGGTGTCAGCTCATACAGCCCTGCTCAAACAAGTGGATGGGATTATCTTCTGTTTCCCGCATATGGTTGTAGC
>JAFASL010000147.1 GCA_019244535.1 Alphaproteobacteria bacterium | reverse complement strand
GGGACGCGCCCGGACGACAAGATTGCGCCGAAACCGGACCATCACGAATCCCGGCTCATGCCGACCCCCTGCGATATTGACAACGGCGACAGGGGCTGTGCCCGACAGGACAGCTTTGTCAATGTCGTGTCGCTGGCGCCTCGATCTGCGTCAGCACCCGATCAAATGGTAGGGTAGAAACGCGAAAATCGCCGCGGAACGGGTTGCTGAGAGCGACGATCAAGGTCAGTACCAGCGCCCCCGAAATTGCCAGGGCAGCCGACATGGCAAGATGCATCCCGAGGCTCGGAACACCTAGGAAAGAGCCGAATGCAATCGTCAGACCGCCGCCAAGAAGCGTCACGATCCAGACCACCGCGGGTACAGTGGTCTCGGCCGCGAGCAATCTTTGTTGCCGCGCATTCCGCAGTTGCGAAAGCGATTGCAGCAATAGGGCGTGCAGGTTGCCGTCGGCGACACCGGACGGCTTGAACCCGGTCACGGTCCGATTCATTTTCTCCAGGTACTCTGTGCCCGCATCGACATCCCGGCCTTCGGCCTGGGCCGGCCATTCGACCCTCACCACACTCGCGACGTAGCTGATGATGTCGTCGCGTAGAGCGGGTGAGCCCGTGCCGGCTAGCCCAATCGAAGCAGCGTAGACATCGAGAACGGCGGCCGCTTCAGTATACGCGGCAGCTTTCGCTTTATTAAACCCGTCCCACGCAAGCATAGCCACGAATGCCAAGAGTACGGCGAAGGTCACGCCGATGATCGAGAAGATCGCCGCAGCGGCATCGTTGTGCCTACGCCGGAACTCGACCGATACAAAGCGGTGAGCGACCAGCTCGACAGACACCGCACCGAAGGCGGTCAGGATCACCAGGAGCAGCCCTATGCGCCAAAGCGGGTATTCGTAGACCATGCCGGGCTGCATCTCGAAAGGCATCATGATATTGATCCAGCAGCGAAGGGACCATGTGCAGCGTCGCCGAGATCCTCGAGGCCATGAAGCCAGCTACTTGTCAGGCGCGCGCTTTTCGAAGTCGGGAGCCGTCGGTCGGCGGGGCGTGAAGACTTCACGTGACTTCGGCGACGATGTACCGCGCGAGGATCGTCCGGGGCTCTTTGACGCGAGCCACGATGATCGCATCAATCCCCAGGCTGCGGCCGTAATGATGCAGGGCAAAGCTGGCCATCAGCAGCAGCAAAAAGAAATAGGTCCACGGCCATTCACCCGGGGCGCTGTAGAGGCCGAGCCAGAGATTGGCGATCTGCAGCGCGCCGATGAGGCCCCCAAGTCTGACAAACAGGCCTAGGATCAGCGATACCGCCGTCAGCACCTCGGCGCCGTAGACCAGCGGTGCGAACAGGTAAAAGTGCGGCAATACAATGTTGTTGACGAAATCGGCCTGCAGCGGGATCGCCGCGTACTTGCCCATCAGGCCCATCCAGTAGGCGAGACCGGTCGTCCCGAACGGCTCTGACGGCTGATCGGTGTAAAAGGGTGGCAGTTTCCACAGGCTCTGCTGCCACCACATGCAACCGATCAGTAGACGGAAAACCCAGTTGCCAATTTGAGTGCTGCTGCGTTGCCCGGGAATCGTGCGGTGGACATAAGCTGCGATCGCGATGCTTCCGAGCAAGAGCAGCCAAAAGATCGCCGTGGTCCAGCCTGGCTGGACCAGAAACTTCGCGGTGTCGAAAAGCGGATTTGGGTTCATCGGAGACTTTCCCTGCGTCGTCGCCCCTGGGAGCGGAATCATCGCCGCACAACTTGGCCGATGGACGTCGTCAGGCGAAATTCCGATCGGTTATCGTTTCGATGCGATGGACGCCCGCTACATGTCCTGTCCGGTGATCAACCGAGCACCGCGCTGATAGCTCAAGTATGACCAGAGCCAGTCGATCGCTACCGCCATGCGGTTGCGGAAACCGATCAGGAAATAGATGTGCGCCATGCCCCAGGCCAGCCAGGCAATGCGGCCGGTCAGCCGCAGCCGGCCGAAATCCACGACCGCTTCGCGACGGCCGATCGTCGCCAGATTGCCGAAATCGCGGTAGCGGAACGCGGCGGGCGGTGGTTTGCCGGCGAGGCGAGCGGCGATGACCCGAGCGACATAGGCACCCTGTTGCTTGGCGACCGGCGCCACACCGGGCAACGGTCCCGCGGGGCTGGTAACTTGAGCCGTATCACCGATTACAAAGATGTCCGCGTGCCCGGGCAAGGTCAGGTCCGGCCCGACCGTTACTCGGCCGCCTCGCTCTGGCTCGACGCCGAGCCAACTGGCGGCGGGTGAGGCAGCGACTCCGGCGGCCCAGATTATCGTGCGACTTTCCAGCCGCTCGTTACCCAGCACCGCGCCGCAATCGTCGCAGCGCGTAACCCTGGTGCCAACCCGCACCTCGACACCGAGCCGCTCCAGTGCCCGCGCCGCTACTTCGGATAAGCGTGGTGGAAAGCTCGACAGCAGCCGCGGAGCGGCCTCGACCAGAACAATGCGCGCAGTGGTCGGATCGATATGGCGGAAATCACGTACCAGCGCAGCCTTCGCGAGTTCAGCAAGAGCGCCGGCGAGTTCGACGCCGGTCGGCCCGCCGCCGATGATCAGGAAGGTCAGCAGCCGGCGCCGTTCGGCCTCGTCCTCGGTGTCCTCGGCGCGCTCGAAGGCGACGAGGATGCGCCGCCGCATTGTCGTCGCATCCTCGATGCTCTTGAGCCCCGAGGTCACCGCCGCCCAGTCATCGTGCCCGAAGTAGGATTCGCGCGCACCGGTGGCGATGATCAACTGGTCGTAAGGAACGCGGCGACCGCCGATCAGCACGGCGTGCCCTGGGACATCGATGCCGGTGACCTTGCCGAGGATCACGTCGGTGTTTGTATAGCGCGCAAGGATGCCCCGGATCGGGGCCGCAATATCGGCCGGCGACAGCGCCGCCGTCGCGACCTGGTAAAGCAGTGGTTGGAACAGGTGATGGTTGCGGCGGTCGATCACTGTTACATCGGCTCCAACGCGGCCAAGCCGTAGCGCTGCCGACAGCCCGCCAAACCCGGCGCCGATGATGACCACACGCGGTCGTCGTACGCACGGGTTCGCTGATAGCGCAGGAATTACGATACGTTCTAATACCCCGTCCATCTTGCACGCCCTCGTCTGGTTTGCAGCGCGCCGCGCGCGCTTCGTTCGCCACCAAGCTTCGAGCACGCAGGCGACCGACCAGGCCTGCGCCGCCGCCCCCTCACTGCCCGTTAGGTACCGTCCTGGAGCAGCAGGCTAAAATGCCGCTTGGCGATCAATTCGATGCGCGCGGTCTATGAATGGTAACGCGATCGCAGTTGCCCGGTTGTACCTTGCGGCGGTGCCCGAACACGGGCACCGTAGCCACATGGAGATGCACCAGGTCCGCTATTTTCTGGCGGTCGCCGACACGCTGAATTTCACGCGTGCGGCTAAGCAGTGCAATGTCTCTCAGCCGGCCTTGACCCGGGCGATTCAGCAACTCGAGGAGGAGCTCGGCGGGCTTCTGCTGCGGCGCGAGCGCAAGCTGACGCATCTGACAGATTTCGGCCGGCTGATTGAACCGCATCTGCGCCAGCTCTTCGCAGATGCTGAGGCCGCGAAAACCACGGCGAAACGCTTCTTGAACTTGCAGGCGGCGCAGATTCGGCTGGGGATCATGTGTACGGTTGGACCCGCACGCTTTATGGGCTTTCTGGCGGGTTTCCATGCCGCAAACCCCGGATGCGAGCTGATGCTGATCGAAGGCGTACCAGCCGCCCTCTCGGAAATGTTGCTGCAGGGTGAACTCGATCTGGCGGTGATGGCGCAACCCGAGCCGTTCAACGAACGCCTCAACGTGCTGCCGCTCTATCGCGAGCGCTTCTGCGTCGCGTTTCCCACCGGGCATCGCCTTGAACAGCAAAACCAGATTAGCATCGTCGACGTTGCCGGCGAGACCTATCTACGGCGGATCAACTGCGAATATCGCGATTACCTCGCTGATCGGCTGCGCGAGCACGGACTTGCCACCCGCGTGGGCTTCCAAAGCGAGCGCGAGGACTGGATTCAGATGATGGTGGCAGCCGGCTTCGGCGTCTGCTTTCTGCCAGAGTTTTCGCCGACAATCCCCGGGGTACGCGCCCAGCCGGTCAGCAACCCGGAGGTTGCGCGCGAGGTGTCGCTGGTGTCGATCTCGGGGCGGCGCTTTTCGCCGGCCGTATTCACCTTCATCCGCGCGATACGCGCGCACCACTGGTCGTCGCTGGCCGAACCCGCCTGAGGGTATGATTGTCTACTCGGCTGTGATCTCAGGCGACTCTTCTGCGAAGCGCACGGGAGCAGCAGCGTGACAAGGCCGGTCCAGCAACTGGGCATCCGGATGAGGGATACCGAGGCGGCCGGCCGATCGCTCGCCTACTCGGTTATCGAATCGCTGCGCCCGCCGCGTGCCGTTCCACAACCAATCGCCGAGTTGGCGGCTCGACGGCCTGCCATTGCCTGCGGCGGCTTGGAGGTAATAGGCCTCAGGTCGTCGATCGCAAAGCGCATCAGGATCGGCGAGAACCCCTCGCGTGGGCTTGACGGGGTCTCTCTACTAAGGCACGCGCCGGTGTAGCGGCCGATCGCCGGCATTGCCAACCCGCTCAAGCCGACAGTGATGCGGCCGTGTCGCGCCCGCCACCCGTCATAGGCGTTTTGCAGGCGCGGGATTTCCTGCTCCAGGCGCGCAGCGGGCGTGGCGCGCTTATCCGTGGCCGGCAGCTGCGGACCAAGCTGCTGGCCCTTCGCGTTGAGCTCGTTCTATTGCGGCATCGCCGGCGCAATGTGGGCCTTTATCTACACGAGCGCAGTCGAAACAAGCGCCTTCGAGATCGGCCGCTCCTCCCAGATCTTGTTCATGATCATCATCGGCGGTCTCGGCAGCATTCTCGGCTCTTTCCTCGGCGCCGCCTTCATCGTGCTATTGCCGATCTTTCTCGACAATGCGCCGCGGCTTGCCGGGTTCGACGTCCCAGTCAATTTGGTGACCAACCTGCAAACGATGATCTTTGGCGCGCTGATCGTCTTTTTCTTGATCGTCGAGCCCAACGGCCTGGCGCGGCTGTGGGCGATCGACAAGGAAAAGCTGCGCCTCTGGCCGTTCCCGCATTGACGCCGAGAGACGGCGATGTCTCAGCCTGAGTGTCTTTAAAGGGTGGAGGTCGTGTTGAAAACCCAGTCATCTGCCTAATTTCTTCACCCCGCGAAAGAGGGTTTCCTGGGCAAGTAATTGAAATATTCGGTTCTTGCTTGCGCGAGAATAACGGAAAATGCGTCTGAGAGGGACGGGCGTGGACTTTTCACACGGCCTCGGTGGTAATCTGCCGGTCCTCGATGCCAGCCGAGCGCACTAATGTCGTTGCGGCGGAGGCTGACACAAAGCCTCTACTGTTTCGGCCTCATCGACTGGGCGTGCGCGATCAGGTTCACAGGAACCACGCGGATGACGCCCGCGCGCGGACTGTCGATGTCGGCGATCAGGAAGAATGGGATCGATACGATCACTGGCAAGATGACGAGGGTCGCGGCGCTCCTGCGCTTCTCGCTAAGGCCGAGCAGCAGGTTGCCGGCAATCGCGATCAACAGCATCAGGAGCCAGGCTGCGCCGGGTATGTGGAACCGCCAGGCTTTATCGGTGTGGGTTTCCGAATTCAGGACGTCGTTCATCCCGGTCACCGCCAGTGCGGTTATGGGGGTCGGAGTCGATGCCGCCGGGCCAGTGACGGCAGACCAGAGCTCGGTCTTCAGCCTTTCCGTGGCGGACCGGATCTGCTCGAGCTGCTTCGGATCGTCCACCTCATAGAAGAGGATGCGTTGCTGTACGTATCGGCCGAGCAGATCGCGCACCCGCGCCGCTGCGTCGGCCGGCAACAAATCGGCGCGCGCATATTCCGCGCTGAGCGCCGTCGCCTCGGCGCCTTCCAGGTCGTCCCGCTCGTCGTAGCGACTGATCGCCATCGCGAAGGTGAAACCTATGATCAGTGCGAGCAACGACATCGTAGCGCCGAGTATGTCGTTAAGGTCTTCGCGCTCGGAGACGTCGGCAGGCTCTCTCCGCTTTCTAAGGTAATTGCCCAGATAGGCGGCGAGCCACTGCATGACGAGTGCGACGGCGAGGAGAACGAGGGGGTGATGCTCAACGGGACTGTTGAGGAGGGTCTCCATTCTGGCACTCCTGCACGCCCGACGTCGAACTCGGGGGAGCGCTTTCGTCCGGACGCAAATAGACGTCTCCTGCTCGAAGCGGCCTAAGTGGTGACACCCGCCTACAGTGGAACGCAAGCGCCGGGCGCAGATCGGTGGAAGAAGCCGCTCGCGGAGTCGATGTTGGACGTCGCTTCGCTGAAATCTGCTGGGGAAAAACTGATCACGCCCGCGTCTCGCCGGGCTGCTGCGCTCCGTTTGATCGAGCGCGGCTACTCGCAACGGCGAGCTTGCGGGCTGACCGAGGTGGATCCCAGGACGGTGCGCCGCGCGCGTGGCCAGGGTGACGCGATGATGATATGCGAGCGGCTGCATCGGTTCGCGGCGGAGCGCCGCCGCTTTGGTTATCGCCGGCTGGGATCGTGCTGGAACGTGAGGGTATTTGAATGAACAAGAAAAAGCTGTTCCGGATTGGAACGAAGATGTTCGCTGGTCTGCCGCTGCCGCACTGGCGAAGATCGGCCCCAGCCGCCGCGCCAGCGCTTGCCGAGGCCATGAAAGATCAGGACGAAGATGTTCGCCGGCCTGCTGCTGCCGGACTAGAATCGGTTCGTTAAAAATTTTTGACTTCTGCACCGTCCGGTTCGGGGTAGTGAGCTGACCTTCGCCGGAGCATCCTGCAATGGCGAGGATGCGCCGAATAGGAGCCGTTCGTCGGCCGAGCAGAACCCAGGTCCCGCAAATAGCGGTCATTCGCCCGACGCTTGCTTGATCGTTCCGATCGACAACCTGTGGGTGGGCCGTGTCGATCGCGGTATGATCAGCGTCGAAGGTCGGTCCTGACGAGGTCCTGCAAATGAGCGCGACGCCCGACAGCACATTCTGCCAACCAGAAATTCGCCATAGTGGGTAAATACGCTGCGAACAAGAGTGGATACGGTCCGAGCCTATCGGCTCCATCCACCTTAATCGCCTTGCAAAAACCGGAGCCGCGTTGGGGGGCTTGATTTCGGATGGGCGAGCTTAAACGCGACTACGCCAGAGTGGCGCCTCCTCTAATACCGCTTTGATCGAGATAAGATTGCGGCGGTCTAACCAGTGTCGCGCTGCGCGGCGAAACCGCCCCTTCATTGCGGCGGCGACCCCATCGCTGATTGCAACCCCGATGTGTTGCATTACACTGTCATCCCGATAACAATCGATCATGCAGGCCGTGCAGCCGTCGTGGATCCGTTCGGTTCTGTCGAATTCGGTTATGTGGCACATAGGCCGATCCCAGTTATGGCAGCGATAGAGATCGAGATGCCAATCAAGATAGAAGAACTTGTACCCGCCAAGACAGCCGAACAGCTCCGGTTCGCCGCGCACATGCCGCTGCATGTCTTCCAGTGAGGCGGTGGGATTGAGGACAGGGAAGCTCTTCCGGAGCGTCTTCACCGCCTCGAATGCGGCGTCCAACTCCTCGGCGGTATATGTGACGAGGTCCGATTCACGATAGGCAAGATAAGACGATTTCAGTGCGGACAGCGGATAAGAGAAGGTCACTGCCTCAAAACCCAGCGCCGTCAGAAATTTGGGCAGATCCGCGTAGTCGCCGACAAGCCGACTCATTGTTACCGACGCAATTGTTGGCAACCTTCGCGTTCGGCACAAATCGTTAGCTCGGCGGATGCGCTCCGAGAGGCCTCTGAGGCCTCTATTTTGGTCATGTATCGCAATCGACGGCGCATCAATAGAGACTACCAGCGACGTCAGGCCCGCAGAGACGAAACCATCGACACGCTTCTCGGTCAAAAACCATCCGTTAGTAACCAGAACAGTGGACATCGAAAGGCCGTGCGCGTGCCGGACGATGGCGTCGAGCTCTGGGTGTACGAGCGGCTCGCCACCGGTGAGGTGAAGGTAGCGGACATTATTTCGCGCCAGGATATCGAGGGCGAGCTTTGCCTCCGCGAGGGTCACTGAATGCTGTTTGTGCCGCGGCAACTGATCAATCGCAAAATTGCAGAACTTACAGCGGGCATTGCAAACGCTGGTAATCGCAAAGTGACAAGTGCTTGGCCCACCGTCGACGAGCGCTTTAAGCGCAACTCGCCACAGCGGCATCCTCGGAACGAGGACGGCTTCGGCCGGATCATCCGACTCGGTGTCGACCCAGCTCTTTGCATCAATCGAGGACGGCCGCAAAACTCGTTCCCTCAGCAACCCTCACCGTTCACACGCCAGATTCGCTTCGCACATTCAGGGAACAATGCGCAACCTTAAAGCGGCTGGTGACGGAATAGTTTGATGCAGCCGTGCTAGGTATGATCGCGTCGCGCTTTCCTGGACTGTAGGGTTATCCCAAATTGGGAGAACCAAGAAATCGGATGTGCGCATTGCTGAGGTGTGTGCGGTTCTTGGCCGGGATACTATGCGCCGTGGGAGCCGACTTCTCCTCGCCAAGCAACGTCTGGGCAGGCTCGGCCCGGGATTACCTGAACGCGCCAATCGACAGCTGGCTAGCCTTCTACAATGCGGGTTATTCCGCTTCGGTGACGCCGGAGGACGGCCTGGATCTAACGGCACGCATCCGCACTAACGTGGTTTCACAATCCGTCGTCCTGACGCGGACTATGGATTACGGGGGGCGCACGGGCGGTGTGTCGATCGTTCTGCCCTACCTCTACGTAGAATCCAGTTCCGGCTCTAATCGCACCGCAGTCCAGGGTGTTTCCGACATTGGTTTCCTTTGGCAAATGAACATTTTTGGCGGACCAGCCCTGTCTCCTGAAGCGTTCGCGAGCTTCGTGCCGCAGACTTTTTCGAGCTTTCACCTGTTCGTTGGAACACCGCTCGGGGATTATGAACCTCGCCGCACGCTTAACCCGTCGGCAAACCGGTGGACGCTCCGTCCGACTGTCAATTTCAGCTACACGCCGGACCGCGGCTGGACGTGGCTCGAGACTTACGCGTCGGCTGCGGCTTTCACCCCGAACGACGCATTCCAGGCTGGCGGCGCGAGCCGCCTGACGCAACGTGCACTATTCATCGTCGAAGGCCATGCGAGCCGCAACATCACCCCTCGCATCTGGCTGTCGGCGGATGCCTATTACAACGCCGGCGGAGAGACGAGCGTCGACGGGGTGCCTCAGGGCAATGCGGCCGACACGCTGCGACTGGGCGCCGGCATGGGCGCGAGCCTCTGGCCCGGCGGCGACCTGGTGCTGAACGCCGAGTCCGTAGTCGCCAAGCCGGAAAGCGAGCCTTACGCTTGGGGCGTGAGGCTCACCCTCCGACAGTTTTGGTAGGCTTGTGCTGCGTGCCTCGCGATCAGGACGCTCGGGCGAACGTGATATTGTCGTCGATAACGGCGTTCGGACCGATTGGCACCTGACGCGGGTTCGGCAAGTTCAAGCTGCGGAAGGTTATCTTGTCGCGCCAGACCTTGCGCAGGAAGTCCTCAAAGACCTGGATGGTGAGCTGCTCGCCGGGGCAGCGGCGATAACCGAAGCCGAATGGAGCGAAGCCGGCGTAATCGCAGACCGGCAGCGGCTTACCGTCGACCACGCCGAACACCGTGCCGAACGCGCTATTCGCCATGGCTGCGTTACGGCCATCATTGACCTTCATCGTCGTGAGGTCGAATGGGCATTTAGCGAAGCCGATCTGTTTGCTCCTCGCCTCGTCCACCTGGGCGCTGGTCGGCACGTTAAGGTAACGACCCGGGTCGAATTGCTGCGGATTAGTCCAGTGCCGGGGATCGAAGCTGGTCGAGGTATGTGGCGATATCATGTAGCCGCTTCGCTCGTAAGGCAGCCCGAACCTGACAAAGGGCGATACGCTGTCGCCGTAGTTGTCGCTCGAACCCGTCTGCCTCGTATCCACGATCGAGGAAATGCTTCCGCCATTCGGAGAGATCGTGCGAAATAGCTCCATGACGAACATCTCGAGCGGCGTGTAGGGTGCGCCGTTTGCGGCATCCGGGCTCCCCGACATCGTCTTCTCGAACGCGGCACGAACGGCGGGATCACCGCCCTCCTGGTTGAGCCGCGACATGATGCCGAAGATCGTGTTGCCCCATTGGCTGAACGCGACAAAGTTATGGAAGCACTCGAAGACGACGTCCTTTTTGCTGAAATGCGCGCCGTCGCCAGCGTTCTTCAGCCAGTACCAGGCGATCGTTTTCTTCGGGTTGGCGATGCGCGCGCTCGCGATGTCGTCCAGCCGCTCATCAATCCATGTCTTGAGTGAATTCAGGAGGGCCCGCACCGTCATGTAGTTGTCGTACACGATTGGCTGCGTCGGATCGCGGAAAGCGAGAACGGTGTTGAAGCTCTCTCCGATCGTGCGGACCTGCGGAGGAATGGCCTCACCCTTCACCCCGAGGTGCAGGTCCCAGTAAATATCCCAATAGTAATCGAGATAGTGCCGCATGAACGGTTTTCCGGCGAACTTCGGATCGAGCAGCGCGTCAAAAAAGGTGACCACCTTGTCGCCATACATTGGGCGGTACAGATCGGGCGTGACCGCGGACATGTAGATCCGCTTGCGAAGGTTGTTGTCGCCACGCTTCTCCAAGGCTTGAAGGAACACCGTCACACCTTCCTCTGGTGAGGGCTTCCAGCCCTCAAAGATCAACCCCCAGAGGTCGTGAGGCAGGGCGTTCTCTTTGGTGAGCGTCACGTCGATCATCGGCAGCGCGGGACGCTCGCCCTCATAGATGCTGGTAAGGAAAAACGGGACGACGGCGTTCTCGACATAGGTCCGGTCGAAGTGCGCCGGGATGGTGGCGCGGAACCGGGCCAGTGCGGTGGCAAGATCCGGCGGGCTCGCCGCAGGAGTATCAGCGGCGAAAGCGGCGCGGGAAACAAAGCCGGCTACGCTGGCCGCGCCCCCAGTCAAAACCGTCCGTCGTTTCATCTCGACACCCCTTGCACGTGAAAGCCACCAGCTGCCGGCAAACCTATCGGGAAATGCAAAGCTGATCTAGCCGCGCGGTCCATTGCTGTTTGGCGAGAGCCGTCGGCAAAGAGGGCTGGCTGCGGAATTCTAAGCTCGTCTCATGTTCGCTGATCGCAGATGTCTTGACTTATGCACCGTCCGCTCGGGGTGGATTGCTAACATTACTTAATCCAATGGCGAACGGCTAAGTCGAGCCGAAAGGGGACATTCGATCGCTCCACGAATATCCTGCATCCGCAGGCTAGTCGCGGGCCATACTCGGGGCATTCGCGCGTTCGGGTGACGGCCTGCTCCGACGCGCGATCGATGGCGATCTTGCTCCAAACTGCCAAGCGGCGGCAATAAGTGGTACTGTCTCTTCGAGAGACACACAACCCGTGCCGCGTTTGGAGGGAAGGAAGCTATGGCGACGTTCGTCCTGGTGCATGGCTCCTGGGCCGGGGGCGTGGTCTGGCGGCAAATGGCGCCACGGCTGCGCAAGGCGGGGCATGAAGTCTATGTTCCGACGCTGACCGGCATCGGCGAGCGCAAGCACCTCCTTAGCCGCGAGATCGATCTCGACACGCATATCCAAGATGTCATCGGCGTCATCGAGGACGAGGATCTGTCCGATATCGTTCTCGTCGGTCATTCCTATGGCGGCATGGTGATCAGCGGCGTCGCTGACCGCGTGACTGAAAAAGTTGGCTCGCTCGTCTATCTCGACGCCTTCGTGCCGGAGAACGGACAATCCTTGCTCAGCGTGTTGCCGCCCGACCGGCGTCTTGTCGCCGTGCCCGGCGAGGACTGGTTAGTAGCGCCGATAACGTCGGCTGGCTTCGGCCTCAAACGCCCCGAGGTGATCGCGTTTTGGGAAGGTAAGAGCACGCCGCACCCGCTCGCCACCTTGACCCAGCCGGTGCAGCTGACGGGCGGCGTTGGTCGTATCAAATACAAGATGTATATCCTGGCCACTGATCCCCCGCGCTTCACCCAGTTCTACGACAAACTGAAGAACGATCCGGCTTGGACGGTGCACACCTTGCCCTGCAGTCATTTCATCCAGCTCGAAATGCCTGACGAACTGACGGCCATCCTGGTGAAGGCGATTCCTTAGAAGGCACGGGGCCGGGACTGGTCCATGCTGTCACGACAACCGCGGAAGTAGAGGGCCTCTTGCGCAGGGATTGAACGTGATCCGCTCCAATGACGCTTAAGGGGACAGGAAGAGCCATATCGCGCCTCGTCGAGCCCAATGGCCTGGCGCGGCTGTGGGCGATCGGCAAGGAGAAATTACTGCTCTGGCCGTTCCCGCACTGACGCCGAGGGACGGCGATGTCTCAGCCTGAGTGTCTTCGAAGGGGGATTTTCGTGCTCCGCGGGGGACGCGCCCGGACCACAAGATTGCCGGTCCCAGAACTTCGCGGCCCCGTGAGCGAACCAAACGAGTCCCGCCGTTAGCGGTCATTGACCATAGCTGTTTTATTAAACTTTTGGCTTGGCGGCCGGGGGCGCGATGTGCCAGCGCGGTCAAGTCATCGCCGCTATGCACACGAGGTGCAGCGATCACTACGGGCTCGGTAATACTTTGGCCCCCGGTAGCTTCACCCCGGTCCGACCTTCGCCAGCAATCGCTGCCGCCATATGCGCCGCCGAAATCCTCAGCCTGATCGGATATTCGATTGTCCCGGCGCTGCTGCCGCAGTTTATCGAGGCCTGGTCGCTGACCAACACGCAAGCCGGCTGGCTCGCCGGAATTGTCTCGGCCGGCTACATGCTCGCCGCCATCCCGCTGGTCGGCCTGACCGACCGCCGGCCAGCTCGACAAATCTATCTCGCCTCCAGCGCGCTCAGCGCGCTGTCCTGTTTCGGTATGGCGCTGTGCGACGGCCTGCTCCCGGCGCTGGTATTCCGCGCCTTGGCCGGCATTGCCATGGCTGGCATGTATATGCCCGGCCTGCGGGCGTTGACTCATGGCGTCGAAGGGGCAACCCGCGCCCGCATTGCGGCCTGGTACACCAGCTCCTTCACCATCGGCGCCTCGTTGTCGTTCCTGTTCGGCCGCGTCGGAACGCTGCTAAGCTGGCGCAGCGCTTTTGTCATCGCGGGCATGCTCGGTGCCGGCGGCGTCTTGATTGCCTGGGCGGCGCTGCCGCGCGGAGATTCCGGAGGCGATGAACAGCCGCAGACGCGGCTCGACTTTCGCCCGGTGCTCGCGAACCGGGACGTCGTCGCCCTGACGGTCGGCTACGCCGCGACCATCTGGGGCTGCGTCGGATTGCGGCAGTGGATTGTCGTGTTTCTCACCTTTTGCGCCGGCAATCAGGCCGCTGAGCTAGCCTGGATCATTCTGATAGTCGGTGGGGTGATCAGTTTTCTCGGCGTCCCCGCTGGCCTTATTGGCAACGAACTCTCGATCCGTTACGGCCTGCGCACGATCGCCACCCTGGTTTTCGTGCTCTCGGCAGTTGCCGGGGGTCTGTTCGGCTTCACCGCGATGCTGCCCACCATCGCCGTGCTCGGAGTTTCGGTCCTTGCCGGTTTCATCGTGCAGGGCAACTTTTCCAATCTCACTTCGGGCGTGCTCGCCGTTGCCGCCCCACGTTACCGAGGCGCAACGATCGGGCTCTATTCCTGCATCGGTTTTGGCGCCAGCTTCCTCGGCACGCTGCTGTTCGGCGTCACGCTCGACCAATTTGGCGGGACCTCGCAGCTCATCGCGTGGATACTGAGCTTCGGCACCTGCGGGCTCGCCTGCCTGATCGGTGCCGCTGCCACCATTTTCCTGCCCCGCAAGATCTGACATCGCTGATCTCGCCGAGCTAAGCCGGAGCAGGAGCAGCCGTCGGTCTTGCCCTCAGCATCAGCAGCGCGAAAAGCGCGCTCAGGCTGAGGCCGGCCGAGATCGCCAGCACGCTGATGCCCATGTGATCCATAAGAAGGCCGAAAAGCAGCGGCGATGCCGCCTGCGTCGCGCGCGCCGGCGCGCCGAGGATGCCGGTGCGCAGTCCATAACCGACCGGCCCGAAGATCGCCAACGGCACGGTTCCCTTGGCGATCGTCAGCAGTCCATTGCCGGCGCCATGCAGCACCGCGAAAGCGGTGATTGCGCCCGGTCCTATCAACCCGAGAATAACTGCTCCGATCGGATGCAGCAGGGCGGCGATCCGCGCGGACACCAGCGGATGCACCGTCCGCAGCGCTCCGAACTCGACGAGACGAGCCGCAACCTGCGCCGGTCCGACCAGGGCGGCAGCGGCAATCGCTGCCGTCGTGCTGGCGCCCGCAATTTCGAGGAGGCGCGGAAGGTGCGCGGCCATGGCGCCGGTGACAAACCAGGTGGCAGCGAACACGAAAGCCAGGATCACCATCGCGCCACGCGGCGCCGGTGACGCTTCGCCTTCGATTTCCGACGTGCGGACCAGCGGTGGCGCGCGCGGGATCAGCAGCCGGTTCAACGGCAGCCCGATCACGATGTGCAGCGCCGCCCAGATCAGGCACGCCGTACGCCAGCCGAATTGCGCATCGAGAAAGGCGGAGAGCGGCCACCCGACCGTGCTGGCGAAACCGGCGATCAGAGTAATGCCGGTGATCGGTCCGCGCGCCGCGCGGCCGTAGAGCCCAGTGAGGGTGGCGAAAGCCGGATCATAAAGGCCCATGGCCATGCCGACGCCGAGCGCTACCCAGGCCAGAGCCAGACTGAAAAATCCCTCCGCCAAGCCGAGCAGGACCAGCCCTCCCGCCAGAACCAGATTGGACAGCGCCAGCACCCCGCGGCCGCCGCGGTTGTCGATTGCACGGCCGACGGAAGGCCCCAAAACCGCCGATAACAGCAGCGCGCCCGAGAACAGGCCGAACACCGTCGTCCGCGAGAACCCAAGACCTTGCGCAATCGGATCGGCCAGGATCGCCGGCAGG
>JAFASL010000947.1 GCA_019244535.1 Alphaproteobacteria bacterium | reverse complement strand
GCCATGACCTGGTGCTTGGTCTCGGCCGACAGGCCCTCCATGCGGTCCATGATCATCTTTGGCGCGCCCGGGAAGAAGCCGTCGGGGTGCGGGTAGTCGGTCGCCCACAGGATCTTGTGCGGGCCGATATAGTCAGCCAGCGCCTTGATACTGCCTTCGACCGGCTCGAAGGAGATCCAGCAATTGCGCTGGAAGAGCTCGCTCGGCCGCGTCGTCAGACCGGAATCGTTGAACCCCTGGTCGTCGAAATGCCGGTCCATGCGGTCGAGCCACGGTGCGATCCAGCCGCCGCCGGACTCGAGGAAAGCGATGCGGATCTTCGGATGGCGCTCGCAGACGCCGCCCCAGATCACGCTCATGCAGGCGAGCATCATCTCCATCGTGTGCGAGATGATGTGGCGCGCGCCGCGGCCTTCGAAACGGTCGACACCGACCGTCGGCATGCCGCTCGATGCGCCCTCATGGAACCCGACCGCAAAATCGAGATCCTCCGCGGCCGCCCAGAACGGCTCGTAATCGGGGTGGTGGACCATCTTGTTGTTATACGGGTTCGGCCGGATGAAGCCGCCGCGGAACCCCAACTCCTTGCGCGCGAACCGCATCTCGGCGATCGCGAGGTCGACCGATTGCAACGGCAGCATTGCGACGCCGAACAGTCGGTCGGGATAGGGCTTACAATAGTCCGCCAACCAGCGATTATAGGCGCGGCACACCGCAGCGGCGAGCGGCGGGTCCTGTATTGCGCCCGAAAACAGGCCGAGGCTCGGATAGAGAAACGCGGCATCGATGCCGTCGGCGTCCATATCGGGAATGCGCTTGTGCGGGTCGAACCCGCCGGGCTTGCCGTCCTTGTAGGCCATCGTGTCGGCCTCGACGACGCCTTGCCGCGCGCCGACCGCCCCGATGCGGCCGATGCCGAGCCGCCCGTCGCCAACCTGGTGCTCCTCGATGACCAGCCGCTCCTTACCGTTCTCGCCTTTGGCGATCCGCGGCGCGCGGTCCCGGAAAGCCGGGTCGATATATTTGTCCCAGAGATCCAGCGGCTCGAGGATGTGTCCGTCGGCATCGATGACGTTGTAGGCGCGACCCATACCCAGCTCCTTTCGGTTAACGGCGAGGTTCAGCAACCAAACGCGCGTTTGGTTTTATGCGACGCTATGCCCCAGCGCGCCGCCTGTCAACTCGAACCCGCGTGATTGGTTCGCGTCGGGCAGTCGGTATTCTGCATCCGCCTGGTCCTAAGCCAACGACAGCTCGCGGTATCCTTCTGCTGCGACCGCGTCGCAGCGCTTGCGAAAGGCGGGATGGCCGCCGCTGTAACGCATGATCCGGCGGACTTGCTTGCCTTCGACATTGCGGTTGATGCCGGTCATCCACGAGTCGATCTCGGTGAACAGCAAGCCCTCGCTCGCCTCGATAACGTGGTCGGTCCACGCAATAGCGCCTGCCGCCGTGGCCTCGATACGGGTCAGGTCCCGCTCGCACGAGAACCGGATCAGGTCGGTCACCCAATCGGCGGTGTATTCGACGGCGCGCGGGAAGTTGCCGAGCCCGGCATGCGGACCCATCACCATCAGCAGGTTCGGGAAACCGTCGACCAGGATGCCGAGAAAGGTCTGCGGTCCGTCCTTCCACTTGTCCTTTAGCGACGCCCCGCCGACCCCATGGATGTCGATGCGGTCGAAGGCGCCGGTGATCGCGTCGAAACCGGTTGCGTAGATGATGATGTCGAACTCGTATTCGCGGTCGCTGGTCTTGATGCCGGTTGGGGTGATGCACTCGATCGGCGTCTCGGTGATATCGACCAGCTTGACGTTGGGCTGGTTGTACACCTCGAAATAGCCGCTCTCGAGCGGCACGCGGCGCGTGCCAAAGCCATGATTTTTTGGGATCAGCTTCTCGGCAACGGCCGGGTCTTTTACCCGCTGACGGATCTTGCGTGCGATAAAATCCGAGATCAGCGCGTTGGCCTTGCGGTCAACCAGAATGTCCCGGAAATTGCCCATCCAGATGCCAAAACCGGGCTCGCTGTAGAGCTTCTCCCAGAAAGCCTCGCGTTCCTCGGGGCTGACTTCTAACGCGGCGCGCGGGTCGGTCGCATGGATGAAGCAGCCATAGGTCTCCTGGCAGCGCGCAAAGATCTCGGGGAAATTGGCCCGGATCCGGCTCATCTCGTCGTTGCCGATCTTGCCGTTGTGCAGCGGCGCGCACCATTGCGGAGTGCGTTGGAACACAGTCAGATGGCCCGCGGTCTTGGCCACTTCCGTGATCGTTTGCACGCCGGTTGCGCCGGTCCCAATGACCGCGACACGCTTGCCCTCGAAGCGGACTGGTTCCTTCGGCCAGTAGTGTGTATGGCAGGATTGCCCGTGAAACCTCTCGACGCCCGGTATCGTCGGCATGGTTGCCGCCGACAGCACACCGACTGCGGTGATCAGAAAGCGCGTGGTGTAGCGCCGGCCATCCTCCAGGAGGACTTCCCAGCTGCGCGTTTCCTCGCGGTAATGCGCGGCAATGACGCGGCTCTTGAACTGGATGTCGCGACGTAGATCGAACTTGTCGGCAACGTAATTAAGATAGCGCTCGGTCTCAGGCTGGCCGGCGAAATGTTCGTCCCAGTCCCATTCCTCGAGCAGTTCCTGCGAAAAGGAGTAGCCGTAGGTCCAGCTCTCCGAATCGAAGCGGGCACCGGGATAGCGGTTCCAGTACCAGGTGCCGCCAACGCCGGTGCCGGTTTCGAACACCCGGACCTTGAGCCCGAGTTCGCGGAGCTTGTGGAGCTGATAGAGGCCGGAAACCCCGGCGCCAATGACGATCGCGTCAAACCCGGCAGTTGTTTCCGCTATCGCCTGCGAGGCCGCCATGTGACCCTCCGGCGCTAATTCAGCCCGTAAAACCCCATTGCCCCGCCAGCCAAGACCCCGTGTCTGGTCTCGGGCGAGGTTCCTTCGAGGCGATCGAGCAGCATCTTGGGCGCACCCGGGAAGAAACCATCCGAGTGCGGGTAATCGGTCGCCCACAAGATCTTGTTCGGCCCGATATAGTCGGCCAGCACCTTGATGCTGCCTTCGACCGGCTCAAACGAGATCCAACAATTGCGCCGGAAGAGGTCGCTCGGGCGGGTCTTGAGGCCGGAATCATTGAAGCCCTGATCGTCGAAGTGCCGGTCCATGCGGTCGAGCCACGGCGCGATCCACCCGCCGCCCGACTCGAGAAAGGCGATGCGGATCTTTGGATGCCGCTCGCAGACGCCGCCCCAGATCACGCTCATGCAGGCCAGCATCATCTCCATCGTGTGCGAGATGATGTGCTGCGCGCCGCGGCCCTCGAAACGGTCGACGCCGACCGTCGGCATGCCGCTCGAGGCGCCCTCGTGGAAGCCGATCGAGAAATCGAGATCCTCCGCTGCCGCCCAGAACGGGTCGTAGTCCGGATGGTGGATCATCTTGTTGTTGTACGGGTTGGGCCGCAGAAAGCCGCCGCGGAAGCCTAGTTCCTTGCGGGCAAACCGCATCTCGGCAATCGCGAGATCGACCGACTGCATCGGCAGCATTGCGACGCCGAACAGGCGCTCGGGGTAGGGCTTGCAGTAATCGGCGAGCCAGCGGTTATACGCGCGGCAGACCGCAGCGGCGAGGGGCGGGTCGTGAATGGCGCCGGAGAACAGCCCTAGGCTCGGATACAGA
>JAFASL010000903.1 GCA_019244535.1 Alphaproteobacteria bacterium | reverse complement strand
AAGAACGCGGATGCTCCGATGTGCAGAACTTTCTTCCGTGATGAGACTGTTCACCAAGCAGGAAGCCTTCCAGCTCGAAGCACATCATGTCCTGTCCGATTGAGGATTATGCGCTGATCGGTAACTGCGAGAGCGCGGCAATGGTTGGGCGAAATGGCTCGATCGATTGGCTCGCGCTTCCCCGGTTTGATTCGGCGGCATGTTTCGCGGCGCTGCTGGGCAGCCCTGAAAACGGACGATGGCAGATTGCTCCGACGGCGGAGCGTCACATCAGCCGGTATTACCGGCAAGGCACGCTGGTACTGGAAACCCGTTTCGATACTCCCGGCGGCACCGCCGTCCTGATCGATGCGATGGGTCGGCGGGATGGTTGCGCCGATTGGGTGCGGATCATCCGCGGCGAGCGGGGTCGCGTGACGATGCGGATGGAGCTGGTGATCCGCTGCGAGTACGGCTCGATCATCCCCTGGGTACGGCGGCTGGACGACGGCCGGTTGACCGCGGTGGCGGGGCCCGACCGACTGATATTGGCGACGCCTGCACCAGTCCACGGCGAGAACCTACGCACGATCGCCGAGTTTGATATCGCGGCTGGCGAGGAGGTGCCGTTTAGTATGACCTGGTCTGCGTCGTATCGGCCCATTCCGCCCTCGGCAGACGCTAGTGACACAATCGAGAAGGCCACGGCGGGCTGGCTGGAATGGTCCCGATCGCATAAGACGGAGGGTGGCGGGGAGTGGTCCGAGGCGGTCCTTCGCTCGCTGATAACTCTGAAAGCGCTCACCCATTTGGAGACAGGCGGTATTGTCGCGGCTGCGACCACCTCGTTACCCGAGCAGCTTGGGGGCCCGCGCAACTGGGATTATCGGTTCTGCTGGTTGCGCGATGCGACGTTGACCCTGTACGCCTTGATGAATTCCGGTTTTTTCGAAGAGGCGGCGGCGTGGCGCGATTGGCTGTTGCGCGCCGTCGCCGGCGCGCCGCCGCAGATGCAGATCATGTACGGCATCGGCGGGGAACGTCGGCTGATCGAGTACGAGGTACCCTGGCTGAAGGGTTACGAGGGGGCTGCGCCGGTTCGGATCGGCAATTCCGCGACCGACCAATTGCAGCTCGATGTATATGGCGAGGTGCTCGATTCGCTGTATCAGGCACGTCGTATGGGCCTTCCCGCCAGTCAGACGGCGTGGTCGCTGGAGCGTGCTCTCGTCGAACACCTCGAGACAGTATGGGAGCAGCCCGACGAGGGGATCTGGGAGGTCCGTGGCGGCCGTCGCCAGTTCACCCATTCGAAGGTGATGGCCTGGGTGGCATTTGACCGCGCGATCCGCTCAGTCGAGGAATTCCAGCTCGACGGGCCAGCCGAGCGCTGGCATATCCACCGCGAGCGAGTGCATGAACAAGTGTGCCGCGAGGGCTTTGACCCCGAGCTGAATTCGTTTGTGCAGTCCTATGGCGCGCGGCAACTCGATGCGAGCCTGCTGCTTCTGCCGTTGGTCGGCTTTTTGCCGGCCCACGACCCGCGGATCAGAGGCACTGTCCAGGCGATCGAGACGTCTTTGCTCAAAGACGGGTTTGTCGCGCGATACAATACCGAAAGCGCGGTCGACGGTCTGCCTGGCGATGAGGGAGTGTTCCTTGCCTGCAGCTTTTGGCTCGCTGACAACTACATCCTGCAGGACCGGCGTGACGAGGCTCGCCTGCTGTTCGAACGGCTGCTGGCGTTGCGCAACGATGTCGGGCTGCTTGCCGAAGAATACGACCCGCGAGCACGGCGGCAAGTCGGCAACTACCCGCAAGCCTTCTCTCATGTCGCCCTGATCAATACCGCGCACAATCTAACTAGGGCCTATGGGCCAGCCCAGCATCGGGCGGAGAGCAAGGAGACGATCGAGCCCGACAGCAATTCAGCGCAGCGGACGACATGACTGTCGGAGCGACAGCGCTCAACCCGTTGCGGCGGGGTCTGTTGGTCGGCGCGCTCGGTGTTGTCTACGGCGACATCGGAACCAGCCCGATCTATACCTTCCGCGAATGCCTCAAGTCGTCCGGCCATGCCGGCCCAGAGGCGGTTCTCGGTCTGCTGTCGCTGATGTTCTGGGCTATCATGCTCGTCGTTACGATCAAGTACGTGTGTTTCGTCATGCGCGCCGACAATGACGGCGAGGGCGGCATCATCGCCCTTGGCGGTATCGCCGCGTCGGCCGAGCCGGCGGAAGGGCGGCGGCGCTGGCTGGTGCTGATCGGGATTGCGGGCGCGGCCCTGTTCTACGGCGACGGCATGATCACACCGGCGATCTCGGTGCTAAGCGCGGTCGAAGGGCTTCAGGTCGCGACACCTCAGCTGAAGAGCTATGTGGTCCCGCTGACAATAATCGTGCTGATCGGGCTGTTTTTGATACAGAGCCGCGGCAGCGCGCGTATCGGTATGCTGTTCGGGCCGGTCATGAGCGTATGGTTCGTCACTCTCGCGATTGCCGGCGCGTGGCGGGTTGCGCAGATGCCTTCGGTGCTTTCGGCAGTCGACCCGCGCTACGGCGTCGCCTTTCTGTTCGGCTATGGCTGGACGTCCTTTCTCGCATTGGGGTCGGTGTTTCTGGCGCTGACCGGAGCAGAAGCGC
>JAFASL010000878.1 GCA_019244535.1 Alphaproteobacteria bacterium | reverse complement strand
GCCGTTGATCGCTGCCCAGCGTGCCCGTGTCTGAATATCCTTACGCTGCTGCTGATCGAACAGGTACGCTGCGCACGGTGCACCTATCGCTCGCCCGCCACCGACCATGCCAAGGACGCCCCCTATCGCTGCCAACGATCTTGTTGTCGCAGCCAACGCGGCGCCGCTTGCGGACTGGATAAAGGTTCTGCGATCAGGACACAAAAGGGATTTATTATCTCCGCGTTCTGCCGTCATAATTTTGACTCCTCTCTACACTGTGGGACCGTCCGTTACACCGATCGGATGAAACCGCGACGCTCGAAAGAGACCGCGGGCCACCCACCGACCCATAGCCAGCTCACTCCAGCAATGTCATTGGCAAAGACCAGCTGCTGGCTCCACCCGACACTGCGGGCGTGCGTGTCTGGCTGCGCTAATAATGTTGGTGCGTCGGACCGGTATCTTCATGCCAAAAGCTATGAAATGGCGTGAAAATTTCAGCCGATAATTCGGGTTCGCGGGTCCAGTGTGCGGAGCGTCAACGAGCACTGGACGGCCCCCGCCGCTACGGCGGGGGACCGCGATGCCAGCCCTGACAAAGCTGCAGAGCGCCGGTCAGGTTTTCCTTGGGCCCGCCGAGGTCTCCATACCCCCGGTTGCTCGCCGTCAACTTCCGGAGAGTGTCCGGTCACCTCGGACCGGGCTTCAAAGGCGGCTGGACTGTAGGCGGAGTGGTTTTTGGTGATCCAGTGTCAAAGATCACCTTCTCCCAACCGATATACTTTAGGTCTCCGTTAATATTGGCAATATTGTCGTTTAAATCTATCACCCCAACATGGTTTCCTTTACAGAATGCGTAAAGCATACTGCCCTGGCCGGGGAACGGGAACATCGGAGCGGGAGCTAGCCAGCCCAACCCATCCTTAGAGCACGACTGTTGGAAGTCGCCGCCGCCAGGACGACGTGCCCATTTAAGTCGAGAATTCTGGTCGTACGTAATGATTTCATTCAAATTGATGGACGCCCCGTAATGGGTGGCTTTCTTCGGATCCTTCTGATCCTGTCGCTTACAATCCGCAGTCAGCGTTGCAGTCTTAGAGAAGTCCACCGCATTTAGTTTCAGGTTGGTGCACGTCGAACTGAAATCGCCGCGCGCCTGGGCTTTCCCCATAGGCAGTGCAAGACTGGCTGTCACTGCGACCATTGTGACCAACCCAAAGCTCTTCAGATAGCGCTGGAAACTGCGGCGACGCGTTGTCAGCCGCGCGATGACCGAGCCCTGCGGCCAGTTCCACAGGACCGCATTATTGAAGCCAGCGTTTTGGTCGTAAAAGGCTTGGCGCTCGGATGTGCGGGCGGCAGCCTGTTGCATCATCGTCATGACTCTCTCCTACTCCTTCATGTGTTACTGGGACGCGGGGCTGATGCTGTCCATCCTTCTCCCCGCGCTGCCCGCTTAGTGTTCGCGATACTGTCGGTCAATGCGGGCCAGGCTTCGGCGGACTATTGTCCCGGTTGCCATCCAATGAGCCAGTGTTGTTGCATTGCTGAATCTCGTACTTCAGCCATGCAGCCACGAGCGGATCGTTGAGGCGTGAAAAGCCGACTGCTGCCTTTTCTGGGAGGTCAACCTCGTCGAATTCGGTGAAGTTGCGCGATGTAAGCCCGACAACGCGATGCGTTCCGGCGAGGAAGGCGGGGCCACCCGAATCGCCCTTGTCCATCAAGTTTCCGAGATTGGGGATCGGGACGAGAAACTCGTTGCGAATCTTCAGGTAGCTTTCGTCAGGCAGCGATTGCTGTTTAACGGCGGCAGTCTGCAGATCGTCGCTGCGGAACAGATCTTGGTAATGCCCGAACCCCGGAGGGTATTTTGGATCGACATTGTTGACGCGTCCGAGCGCAACGACGGTGGTCCGCAAGCCGCGCGTCGCGTCCACCGTATTGTAGGGATAGACGGGCGTGCTTGTGTCCAGTGTCCCCAGTTTTGTCGCGATCGGCTCGCCAAGGCAGATCAAGCCGATATCGTGCAGGAAGTTGATATTGCTCGGCTCTCTCTTTTCGCTTGCGACGCCGCCTGTCCAGGTTTTCCAGTCCGGATACGGTTCCGCGACGTCGCGCTTCTCCGCCCGGTCTACATGATGCGACACCTTTAGCCCGAATGACGGATGCAACTTGTTCTCATTCGCGTAAGGCGCGCCGACATCCCAATGAACCGGAGTCTCTTTGATGAGTTCCTGTGCGAGACCCTCATAGATACAGTGGCCGGCCGTCAGCACGGCGCGAGTCTTGTTAGTGCTTGGCTCGTTGCTGACGAGCACGCCAGTACATTCGCCATTGAGATGTCCGGGAGGGATGAGCTGCCCGGGAAATGACGAGTAGCTGTAGTTGATCAGCACCCCTTCCGCGGCGTTGGTCGCTACGTATCCTTTGCCGCTGACCTCGGGAATGGCGTGTACGGGTAAGGTTGTTGTCGATAGGGCCACGACAGCAGTGCCAGCCATCATGGCCAAGCGGTGATAGTTGATCATGGGTGTTCTCCAGGTGACTCCTGTTGTAGCGGTTACAGCCGACAATGCGGTTGGGCGTGTCATGGCTGCGCTGATAATGTTGGTGCATGGCCTGGCGTCTTCCTGCGAAAAGGTGTGAAAGCGCGTGAAAATGTCCCGGTGAACCCGGTTCACAATGCCGCCCGCGTTTGTGAGCGCAATGCGCTGGCTGAGCGGCAAAGGCATACTGCACCTTTTACTCAAAGAAGCGGTGCCGGGCCTGGGGCAGACCGCAAGAAAGCGTTGACGTGTCAGAAGCGGGCGCAGTACCGCTAATGAAGCTGCGCGAGAGTCAGCATTCTCTGCCGGCGCTCTGGCGGAGCATTATTTTGCTTCTGCGCGGTGATGTGCTCGGCGATCAGCTCGGTCTCAAACCGGCTTACTGAGTCGGGGTCAGTAAAGATCGTCTGGGTATTATTTTGCGCCTTGTAGCCCGGTCCACCTGGTGTTCCAGTAACGACGAACATCCCCTCACCCGATGCCGACCAATTGACCGACCCCTCGCCGCCGACCTTGCTGTCCGCCACGAATCCTTTGGTGTGACTGATTTGGTGTGTTGCCGATTGGCCGATCACAAAATGAGTGTTGAATTCCGCCAATGCATGCTGTTTGTCGGCGTTCAGCAGCATCTTCTCGTGCTGGCCGCCAGCTTGGCTCTTGTCCAGCGTGATCAGCATCGTGATATTCGGATCCATGGCCTTCGCCATCAAGATCTCGTTGAGTTCGTCGTCATCGTAGCCAAACATGTTGAGGTACAGCGACAGTCTCACGCGTGACAAGACGTGCTTGAGGACGTCGTGGACATCGTCGCGCCCGACAAAGAAGAGATGGAAATTCTTACCCGCACTGGGCGAATAGGCCCTCTCCTGTGTATATTGCTGAAGGTCGAGAAGATCAAATGCCAGTAGGCTCTGCGACCGATCACCGGTCACATTGCTGGCGGAAACCGCGTTAGATAGCCTGGATGCCACTCTCGCCATAACTCATCTCCCTCGATCAATCCTGAGCTCATTGCCACACCCTCGATCGGAGGGTTTTCGGCGTGCCCCACGCAACATCAGAAATGTTTGCGCTATTGCCCGGCCTCTTCACGCGAAAAGGTGAGAAATCGTGTGAAAATTTGCTCCGCAATCACCGTCTGTCCCTCCAGTGTGCGACGCGACCGCGCACACTGGGATCGGGCTTTTCGGAATCTCGTCAAAGCGGTGAAAGTCTTGCAGGCGACGGATCTATCGGACTAGCCAGCGCATTCGCTTCGCTGGCTGTAAACCAAGTTCGAATATCTCGGACCAGCTCACATTGCAGCGGAGGCACACGCGACTTTGTACTATTGGATTAGAGGTAAACGGTTGGTCGCTTAGGCGCTGGACCGACGCTCATTCGAAGTGGCGCACTGGGATGGTTATCCAGCGATTACAAAAATTTCGTCGGGTCCCCGCCAATTGGGCTCATTCGAGCTTCCGTTAGCGTACTCTCAAAGGATGCGGCGGCTGATCGGACTGCTCTCAGCATCGACCAGACCGCCGAAGTTGGTCGCCACAAAGGTCTCCTTTGATCTTAGCAGTCGCTTTCATCAGGTGGGTGTTGGGGCAAGCGCCGCGGCAACGACGCTGCGCAATCTATCTAAATAAACGATACAGGACTGTCAGCCTTAAGTATTATTGTCTCGGATCCCTTGATAGATTTGGTGATAACCTGCACCTCCAGATAATACGCACCTTTCGACTCTTTCCACCAGGGTGGAGTTGGAACGATAACATGACCAGGAACACAATTCCCGAACCTGGCAAAGTCTCGATTGGGAATCTTATTAAAATCGATTACCTTGTTATCTTGAAAAAGAAGCCAGCTAATGGCACATTTCCCTCTCTGAGGATCGGGAACCGCATCTATGTAGTAGTCCGGAATAAGGTCGAAGTAGTGCGCACTCATACAAGAAGTAACCGTAAAACCCTGACTTGACGCCCGTGTGCATCCGCCACCGTCTGCAGCGTTAGCTGACGGCAGAGCCCACAGGATCGCCACGGAGACCGCGGCGGCGCCAATCATTGAACCTCGTTTCCATTCGCAACAAGACGCGACCATTTCTTCCTCACGTTGCTCCAGGCCCCCGATTGGGCTGTCGCCCGATATCTTGTTTCCGCTGCCCGGTTCTTCGCGCGAAAAGGCGTGAAATTGTGTGAAAAGGTGCGTTACAATCGGTGGCCGTGGATCCTGTATCCGAAGCGCCGGCGAGCGTCGAGTTCGGCCGTTTCAGGATCTTGCCGCATCGCCGCGAAGTTCTTGCCGACGGCCAGCCGATCGAGCTCGGCGGGCGCGCCTTCGACATACTCATGGCATTGGTCGAGGCGAACGGGTCGGTTGTCGGTAAGGACGATCTGATCGGCCGCGTCTGGCCGGGTCGGGTCATTGAAGAGGGCAACCTGCGCGCGCAGATCAGGGCGCTGCGGACAGCGCTGGGAGAGCCGGACCTGATCCGCACCGTCGCTGGCCGCGGCTACCAGTTTACCGGCGAGGTTCGAAAAAGCAGCGCGCGAGGGGACGAACCGATCGGGCTCGAAGTTGGGAGTACCACCCCGGCCGCCGCGCCGCGCTTGTCGATCGTGGTCCTGCCCTTCCTCAATCTGAGCGACGACCGCGAGCAGCAATATTTTGCCGACGGCATCACCGAAGACTTGACGACCGACCTGTCCCGGCTGGTGGGTTACTCCATTATCTCGCGCAATACCGCTTTTACCTATCGGAACAGACCTTCTGATACAAAGCACATCGGTCGCGAGCTCGGGGTGCGCTATGTGCTGGAAGGGAGCGTCCAGCGGTCGGGCAACCGAATCCGTGTCAGCGCCCAGCTGATCGATGCCGAAACCGACACACATCTGTGGGCCGACCGCTTAGACCGAGACGCGGGCGATCTCCTCGCTCTGCAAGACGAGATCACGAGCCAGATCGCGGTCGCGCTACATGCGGAATTGGTCCGCGCAGAAGCGGCCCGCCCGGCCGTCCAGCCCGACGCGGTGGATTACGTCCTCCGCGCAAGAGCGTTATACCTGGGAAACGTGCCGACGCGCCGCGGTTATGCGGAGCAGATCGCCCTTTATGAGCGTGCGCTAGCACTCGACGCGGATTCACAGAAGGTGCAAAGTTTTTTGGCTTGGCAATTGGCGGCGCGCGTGCTCGATCAAATGACCGATACGGCGGCCTCCGATCTCGCACGAGCGGAAATGCTCGCCGATCGTGCCTTGACGGCGTTCCCTGGGACAGCGCTTGCGCATTTTGCCAAAGCCCAAGTACTGCGCGCGCAACAGCGGTTCGAAGAGGCCATTCCCGAGTACGAGACGGTACTCGCGATCAACCGTAATTGGGTACTCGCAATAGCGGCTCTCGGGTATTGCAAATTCATCACCGGGTCGATCGACGAGGCAATCCCGGCACAGGAGCGAGCGATCCGCCTCAGTCCGCGTGACCCGAGGATTTGGCTGTATTATTACTGGACTGGACAGGTGCATCTGCTGCTATCCCGCATTGACGAGGCGGTCTCCTGGTTCGAGAAGGCGCGCGGGGCCAACCCGGAACACCCGCTTCCCCACGCCTATCTTGCATCCGCCTACAGCCTCAAGGGCGAAAGCGGTCGCGGGATCGCTGAGCTCGCACGGGCCCGCGACCTCGGCAGCGACGACCGATACGGGAGCATCGCCCGTTTGCGGGCAGTGGGACCCTTCGGGGCGCCAAAGATCCGCACGCTGTTCGAAGCTACATATTTTCTCGGACTGCGCCAGGCGGGAATGCCCGAGGAATAGCCGCCTATGCTGCAGCTTTCTCCGTTTGGGCGTCGACGGGGTGCCGCAGGTCTGCACCCGTTATTCTCTTAACCTCGGTCATCGAGTCGAACGGCAGATCGACAGCCTCGTGCGCTTTGCGCACCGCCTCTTCATCCGGTCCGGACATGAAGCAGAATGCCTTCCCTTCCTTGAGGTTGACATGAGCGGCGTGGGCGCCGACACCAAACCTCGGAGCCGCTTCTTCGAGCCCATCGAACTTTGCGAAAAACTCGGCCTCGGTCAGTTGCCGCAGCGGAAAACTGCCCTTGGTCTTGTCGTGGGTGTCGATGAAGTACTTCACTTGCTTCTCCTGGTTTTAGGGTTTATCGTGCATGTGCACTACATGGTGCGAAGTGCCACAAGTGTTCAGATCATCAGTCACCTCCTGCTGAAGCTGAGCCGCGTGCTATGCCGCTCGAATGAGCTGGTCGAGGCAATAGTGAACGCGCCCCCAGTTCTGCTCTCCCAACTTACGCCGCAGGCTCGCTTGAGCCTGTTCCCAATAGGGCAAAGCCTCGCCGAGCCGGGCCTGCCCTCTCTTGGTGATCTCCAATGTGCGGCTGCGGCGCCAACCCTCCGGGCCGACTGCGATCAGACCCTCTTTTGCCAGAGGCCGTAAATTCCGGGTCAGCGTCGTACGATCCATCTCCATCAATTTGGCCAGCGCTGCAATCGAGATGCTGATGTCGTTTCCGACAGCGACCAGAACGGCGAGCTGGGTTGCCCGAAGGCGTACGGGGCGCAGCGCATCATCATAGGCGCGGGTTACGGCGCGAGCGGCCATCCGAACTTTGTGGCAGGCGCAGCTCTCAACATAGAGGTGTTCTGTTTTCATTAGCTTCCGCCGAGGGGCATTAGTGCATATACATGACATGTGGCAGCGCGTCGTCAAGCCCCGCCGCGGCAGCATAAGATCATTTGGTCACATGAAACTTCCGGCGCGGTACCGATGTTATTGGTCAATAAACTAGTAATAGACCCCAATCGGGGAAGGAAACGTCATGGAGACGACACGCCTCTTCCTCTTTAACGTTACGACTGTTGTTGCAGCCGCTGTTGCTGTTGCGAACCTCTCGGTTCAGTCGATAACAGCGCGCGGCGCGGCGTACGACTATGTCGCACCGCAGGTGGCGCCGCCGGTGGCCGCCAATCTCGGGATGGCCGACATTGCAGCCATACTGAACGAAACGGCGCCGAACCCGCCCTATTTCGTCGCCTATCAGCTGACAACCACAGACACACACGACAACCTGGCCGGCGCCGCGCCACTAAAGGTCGTCCCGACGGATGATGCACAACATTCCTTTCTCGGCGTATTTCACAATCAGATCAACAGCACGCAATTCGCGGCATATCTCGGCTACTCGAGCGATCTGCGGGTCTGGCACACGATCGGCCAGATCCACAGCCCCGCCAGCCAGCCCGACCTTCGCATTCTTCCCGACGACAGTGTCGTCTACGCGGAAGAATACAATCCGTCCGGCAGGCCCTACGTCAGAGTGCAGTATTACGGCGATGGTGGCGTCACCGGGCTCCAGGCGCTGATTGCCAATCCGGCGGTCGTTCCGACCGAGGCGATTACCTTGCCGGGGACCGCCTTCGCTAAAGCCGACGGGACACCCGAATTCGGACGCATCAGCTACAGCGGCGCGATGGCGAGCTCGACGATCGAAATAACCCACCACTACTATTATCTGGGCCAACGGGACCTGGAGGCCGACGGCACCCTGACAAGTTTCAAAAGCTGGTCCAGCCCTTCCGACACGACGGTCGATAATCTCGTGACGAATGCCGGCGGCAACGGCAAGATTGGCGACCGCGAAATTTTCACGGTCGGCTCACAGGTGTTCGAAGTCGTCGAAGCGCAGGTCAATCCCGCATCGGGCAACGACTACGGCTCCTGGCGGCTGTTTCTGGTGAACAGGACGGCGGGCGCCATTCAAAAGCTCAGCCCCGCGCTAGCTGGGGGCGCTCAGTCGCTCGGCAACCCGACCGTTTCGTTCGTCACACTGCCCACCGGCGTTTCTGCGCTGGTCTTCACCTGCTTTGTGTTCGGCGCAAACAACGGCACTACCCCACTCGGTGGACACATCTTCGTCTATCCGCTCGAGCAGTAAGAGAGCTGGAAGGCCTGCAAGGGCGCGAGCAGGCTACGGACAAATGTAGGAGCGTCGTCATTCCGGGGCGCGGGCTTGCCCGCGAGCCCGGAATCCAAGAACACCGACCTGAATAACCACGGGCTAGGTCGTGTTCATGGGTCCCGGGCCCGGCCCTGACGGGTCGTCCCGGAACGACTCGTGCGTCCCTTGCGGCCTTTCACACAACCGCTTTCGCACGTTCGCGCAATACGAATTTCTGGATCTTGCCGGTCGAGGTCTTTGGCAACGGACCGAATAAGACTGTTCGCGGCACCTTGAAGCGCGCCAGGTGGTCGCGGCAGAAGGCGATGATCTCCTCGGCAGTGGCGCTGGCTTCGGGCTTGAGCGCAACAAAGGCGCAGGGCGTCTCGCCCCACATCGGATCCGGGCGGGCCACGACCGCGGCTTCGAGCACACAAGGATGGCGGTAGAGGACGTCCTCGACCTCGATCGTCGAGATGTTCTCGCCGCCCGATATGATGATGTCCTTCGAACGGTCCTTCAGCTCGACATAGCCGTCGGGATGCATGACCCCAAGGTCGCCCGAACGGAACCAGCCGCCGGCAAAGGCCTCCTCGGTGGCGCGCGGGTTTTTCAGGCAGCCTTTCATGACGATGTTGCCGCGCATCACGACCTCGCCCATCGTCGCGCCGTCGGCCGGGACAGGCTCCAGAGTCGTTGGATCGGCGACGGTCAGGCCCTCGAGCACCGGGTAGGTGACACCCTGGCGCGCCTTGAGCCGAGCGCGCTCGGCGGCGGGCAATGCATCCCATTCGTCGTGCCAGGCGCACACGACCGCCGGGCCGTAGACCTCGGTCAGGCCGTAGACGTGTGTGATGTGAAACCCCAGCGCCTCCATGCCTTCGATGACGGCAGCAGGCGGCGGCGCCCCGGCGGTCATCATCTCGATCCGGCGGTCGAGCGAGCGCTGCAAGCTCGGGCCGGCATTGAGCAGCATGTTCCTGACCACCGGCGCGCCGCACAGATGGGTGACCGCCTCCTGCGCGATCGCCTCGTAGATTACCGGGGCCTCGACCCGGCGCAGGCAAACATGCGTGCCGGCCATTGCCGTGATGGTCCACGGAAAGCACCAG
>JAFASL010000854.1 GCA_019244535.1 Alphaproteobacteria bacterium | reverse complement strand
TGAGTGGCGAGCCGATCGCTGTCGTCGAGCAGCGGATCGAGGTTGCCGACGATCAGATGCGCCGGGGGCAGGCCCGCGAGGTCGGCGAGGATGGGTGCAGCGCGCCAGTCCTTCTGCTGCTCCGACCGCTCGAGATAGGTCTCCCAGATCCAGCGCATCTGCGTCTGCGACAGGCCCGCGCCGCGCCCGAAGCGCTGCCAAGAAGGACTTTCGGTGTCAGTCGAGAAGCAGCCGTAGATCAGCAGCATGAAGCGGAGTGCACGCTCGCCGGCGTCACGCGCCGCAACTGCAGCGGCGAGCGCCAAATTGGCGCCGGCGGAATCGCCGCCGACGGCGAGCCGCGTCGGATCGATCCCGAGCCCCGCGCCTTCGCGCGCAGCGAGCCGGACCATCGCAACCATCTCCTCGAAGGCAACCGGGAAGCGGTGCTCGGGGGATAATTTATAATCGACCGAGAGCGCGGCGACTCCGCTCTGCGTGACCAGCTCGCGCAGCAGCGGGTCCCAGCTCGGCAGGCTGCCTTGCATAAACCCGCCGCCATGCGCGTAAATCATAAGCGGCGGCTTCTCGGCGGTGTCCGGCAGGTAAAGACGGCATGCCACCTGTCCGTGCGGTCCCGGCAGGCTCACATCCCGCTCGCGCTGCAACGGGACGGAGCCTTCGCCGAGAAACGCGCCGATGCGGTCCACCGCCGCGCGCACTTCCGAAAGCGGCGCTTGCGTGCGGTCGGGCGCAACGAGACCGTGGCTCTGCAGCAGCTGTCCCGCGGCGACGAGCTCGGGGTCGATCCGGGCTGTGGCGTCGTTCATCGGTCCTCCTCTCGACTTGTGCCTGGCGGTCCCACCCTAACCCTCCCGCGCTTGCGGGGAAGCGTTAGGGTGGAAGCTATTCGGCGGCGTGGGCGTGCTCGACCGCGGGGGTCGATGTCGCCGCGGGCAGGCGAGGCATGACTTCCTTCGCCAGCAGTCTGATGCCCTTTTCGGCTTCCTGATGGTCGAGAAAACCCGAACGGCCGATGAAAATGAAATGGCCAAACCCGCCGACCTTGTCATAGATCTCCATGATCTGCTTGTAGACCGTGTCCGGGTTGCCTGCGCACAGGATGCCGCGGGCGATCGCCTGCTCCGCAGTGATGCCGATCAGGCTGTCTGCAGGGCGGCGAACCGTTCCCTGCCGAGGTTGCGAGCGGTAATTTTGGGCTTGCACTTCGGGAGGCATCCGCCCCGGTAGGAATTTCGACATCTGCGCCGACTGCTTGAGGCTAGTGTTAAGAAACCACAAGGTCTTGCTGCCGATGCGCAAGCCTTCCTCGTCCGTTTCGCCGACATAGCACAGCGCCGCATAGGCAAAGCGGTCGGTTCCGGGTGCCGGCAGACCCGCATCGCGCCTCGCGTCACGGTAGGTGTCGAAAGCCCGCTTGCTGGCTTCCGGACCGCGCAGGACGAGCGCGTTCACCATGCCGCGCCGGCCCAGCTCGGCGGAGGTCTCGAGATCGCCGGTCGCTGCCCACATCGGCGGGTGCGGGCGCTGATAGACCGGCGGCCAAATGTTGACGTGGCGGTGGGTGAAATGCTTGCCCTCCCAGCTGAAGGGCCCCTCATGCGACGTCAAGGTCTTGGTGATCAGGTCGATGGCTTCCCAGAACCGCTCGACATAGCCAACCGGGTTGGCGTTGCCCGACACCATCTCGCTGTCGCCTGATTTGACGAAGCCGATCTCGAGCCGGCCACGCGAGATGACGTCGGCCGTCGCATATTCCTCGGCGACCCGCACCGGATCGGGGCGAACCGTGATCAAGGTCCCGAGGCTCAGAATGCGGACCTTCTTGGTTTGGCGGGCGAGTATGCCGAGGATCATCGGGCTCGCCCCGTACAGGCTGTTTATGCCCGCGTGATGCTCGATCGAGACAACATTGACGCCAAGCTCATCGCACAACAGGTGCTCGTCGAGGCATTCCTCGAACAAATCCGCTGCGATCTTTGGGTCGCAGTATTTGTTGGGCAAACTTGCACGCACCGATTCTGCGCGGTCGAGAACCTCCTGCGGCACAAAGGGATAAACGTTTTCGCAATGGTACCAAGCCCGCATGGCTACTCCTCGAGGAAGCGGGAAACCCGCTCGGCAAACGCCTCCGGCTGCTCGATTTCAGGATGGTGCCCGGCGCGATCGATGAGCTCGAACCGCGAGCCCGGAATGAGCCGGCTGTAGGCGCGTCCGTAATCGGGCGTCACGACCAGATCACTCTCACCCCATAGCAGCATGGTCGGCACCTTGATTCTTCCGAGCCAGCGCGGCAGCTGCGGATTGTACATATACGGGTGCCAGGCATAGAGGCAAAGCGCCTCGCGACTGCGCGCGTAGACAACGAGCGCCTCGTCCGACATCGCGTTGAAATCAGGTGCGAACCTCTCCGGGTCGTGCCAGCTGCTACGGCGCACCTCTTCGGGGGAGGCGTTGAAAATGTCGAGTATGTCGCGGGTTTCGCGATCGCCGACCTTGATGCCGAGCGGATCGACCAGCACCAGCTTGTCGATCCGGTGACTGCAGGCGGCCGCGACCTCCGCCGCCAGCCAGCCGCCAAACGAAAACCCGACCAACGTTACCCCGCCACCTAGCACGTCCAGCAGGTCGAGATAGAGGTGCACGAGATCATAAACGGTATCGAAATCCTCCGGCCGCTCGGAGTGGCCAAAGCCCGGGCTCGATGGTGCGATGACTTCGCCATGCCGGGCGAGAAGCTCAACAAACCGCGCGGCGGAATCTATAGGCTGGAACCCGTGCAGCAGCACTATCGCGCGACCTGCGCCATGTCTCACGACTTCCAGCTCGATCTCCCCCACCGCAAGTCGTTCGCCGCTCATGCCCGCACTCGCCCTTCCGTCGGTGAAGCGATGGTCAGATGTATAGCCTCCAAGCTTGGTGAGCCAACAGCTCCGTAAAGGTATTGTGGCTGCGGGCATGAAGCGCGAGGGCGGCGATGCGGAACCTGCAAGTCAATGGCGAGCGGTTGTGGGCGAGCCTGATGGAACTGGCGCAGATCGGCGCTACACCAAAGGGCGGTGTGTGCCGGCTCGCGGCGAGCGATCTCGACGGCCAAGCGAGGCGGCTGTTTATTCGCTGGTGCCAGGAGGCCGGCTGCGACGTCCGCGTAGACAAGGTCGGCAACATCTTCGCCAGGCGGCCAGGGCGGGATGCGAGCCTGGCACCGGTGATGACCGGCAGCCATCTCGACACGCAGCCGACCGGCGGCAAGTTCGACGGCGCCTATGGCGTGATGGCGGGGCTCGAACTGGTGCGCACCCTCAATGATCTCGGTTACGAGACGGAAGCTCCGATCGAAGTGGTCGCCTGGACCAATGAGGAAGGCTCGCGTTTCTCACCCGCGATGGTCGGATCGGGAGTGTTCGCCGGGGTTTTCGATCTCGCCGAGGGGCTGGGAAGGCCTGACAATCTCACTGGCGTCACGCTCGGCAGCGAGCTCGAACGCATCGGCTTCGCCGGTGCGGACCCGGTCGGCAGCCGGCCAGTCGCCGCCTATTTCGAGGCGCATATCGAGCAAGGGCCGATCCTCGAGGCCGCCGGCAAACCGATTGGCGTCGTGACCGGAGCGCAGGGGCAGCGGTGGTACGAGATTACCGTCACCGGACAGGAGGCGCATGCCGGGCCAACTCCGATGCCGCGGCGGCGCGACGCTCTGGTCGGCGCCGCCCGGATGATCGACGCCGTCAACCTGATCGGCCACGCGCATGCTCCCTATGCTTGCGCGACGGTCGGTTTTGTTCAGGTCAGCCCGAACTCGCGCAACACGATCCCTGGAAGAGTGTTCTTCACGGTCGATTTCCGCCATCCCGATGACGCGGTGCTCAGCGCGATGGATGACGAACTCCGCCGGGCCTGCGAGGCCGTTGCAGTCGAGATCGGCCTCGATCTCGACCTAAAGGAATTCTGGTATTTCCCGCCGACCCAGTTCGACGCGGACCTCGTCGGCGCGGTGCGCGGCGCGGCCGAAGCTCAGGGATACCCACATCAGGACATCATCAGCGGCGCCGGCCATGATGCCGTCTACTTGGCGCGCGTCGCTCCGACGGCGATGATCTTTGTGCCCTGCGTCGGCGGCATCAGTCACAACGAGATCGAAGACGCCAAGCCTGAAGACCTGACCGCCGGCTGCAACGTGCTGCTCAACGCCGTGCTTGACCGGGCGAATGCCGTTACGTCCGAGCGATCATAAGGTAGTGATCACCTGCGTCCCCTTTTTGATTTGGCAACAGACCGAGGCCGCACGAGCGGCCTCGCGCCAACTGCGGGGGCAATCTCTTCTTCGATCCGAAACACAAGCCGGCCGCCAATGCCGTCGGCTTCGATAAGCCGAACGAGAACTTCGTCGCCGAAACGGTAGACACGCCCGGTGCTGCGCCCCACCAATCGCTGCGCTCTCGCGTCTTGGGCATAGTAATCGCTGGGCAGGCTCGAGATCGGAACAAGTCCGTCAGCGCCGTTTTCCCGCAATCTTACAAACAGCCCAAAACTGGCCACCCCGCTGATATCAGCGGTGAACAGGCTGCCGACTGATTGCGCGAGGAGTGTCGCGCGATACCGGTCGATCGCGGTTCGCTCGGCTTCCGCCGCACGGCGCTCGGTTGCCGAGATGTGATCGCCGATCGCTACCAGCTCAGCCTGACCAATGTCGCCGAGCAGCCCCCGATGCACCAGCAGATCCGCGTAGCGGCGGATCGGCGAGGTGAAATGAGCATAACGGCGCAATGCCAGACCGAAATGTCCGATATTGGTCGGGCTGTACGCGGCCTGCGCTTGGCAGCGCAGAACGAGGTCGTTGACCAGCGCTGCCTCCGGGGTGCCGGCAGCGCGGCGCAGTACGCGGTTGAAAAGTTCCGGCTTTAGCGCCCGGCCCTTGGCCAGGGCCAGACCCGGAATACCGGCCTCTTCAAGAAACACCCGCAGCGCCTCGACTTTGTCCGGGTCGGGTGCGTCGTGGATCCGATACATGCAAGGGTGCCGGCGCGCCTCGAGCTCCTCTGCTGCGGCAACGTTCGCCAGGATCATGAATTCCTCGATCAGGCGGTGGCTGTCGAGGCGCTCGGCGCACAAAATTTGCGCGGGCCGTCCCTCGCCATCGAGCACCACCCGGTCCTCGCGGAGGTCCAGCTCCAGCGCGCCGCGCGCCGCCCGAGCCTGGGCGAGCGCCTCGTAGGAGCCATAAAGAGCAGAGAGCGCTTCTGGGGCCAGCGCACACTCCTGGCGCCCGTCGCGCGCTGCCTGCACTTCTTCGTATGTAAGCCGCGCGGCCGAGCGCATGATGCCGCGCTCGAAGCGGTGCCGCCGCTTGCGGCCGGCCGCATCGATCCAGAGGTGCACGGCAAGGCAGGCCCGGTCCATGCCCGGCTTCAGCGAGCACAGCTCAGTCGACAATGCCTCAGGCAGCATCGGGACCACGCGATCGGGGAAATAGACCGAATTGCCGCGCCGTTCGGCCTCGCGGTCGAGCGCGCTTCCCGGTCGCACATACCAGGCGACATCGGCAATCGCGACGACGAGGTGCCATCCGCCGTGGCTCTCGGGGTCGCGATCCGGCTCAGCCCACACCGCGTCATCGAAATCGCGGGCATCGCTGCCGTCGATGGTCACAAAAGGGATATCCCGCAGATCGCTTCGCCCAGCGGGGATTACCGGCAGCGCCGAGTCGGCCTCGGCGAGCGCAGCGGCAGGAAATTCGGTCGGGATTTCGTAGGCGGCAATCGCCAGCAGGCTTATCGCACCTGGATCCGAGGCAGGCCCGAGTCGCTCGACGACACGCGCCCGCGGGGTCCCAAATCTTGCAGCCGAAACGAGCTCGGCGAGAACCAGTTCGCCGTTATCGGCGGCGCCGGAATCTCGCGCCGCGACCTGGTATTCATTGCGGTTGCGGCGGTCGGCAGGCACAAGTCGACCGCCCTCCCCGCTGCTTCGGAAAGTACCGACAATGCGCTCGCCCGTGCTTTCGAGCTTGCGGATGATCCGCGCCTCGATCTCGCCGGTTTCGCGCCGAACCAGCCGCGCCGCCGCCCGTTCGCCAAGCTTCAGCGTCTCACCAGACCCGGTCTCGATGACCGGCAAAAGGGGAGCGCGACCCGTGTTCGGCCACGCGACTGGCCGAGCGAGTGCCTGTCCTTCCTCATCGCTGCCGATCAGCTCGATGACGGTGATTTCCGGAATCGGCTTGGTTACTACTGCCATTTGTCTGCGGCGGCCGCGCCCTTTCCCCGCGATGATCGCCCGCGATCTTGCCACTATCGAGACGCAGACCCAGGCTGAGCTCGCGGTGTTTTCGCCGTCGACCGGTTGGCGCCGGTCTTTGTTGGCACGGCTTTGCGGCGGGCTGTTTTTTTCGTTGCTCCGGACCTCTTCGCAGCGGGGCGCTCGCCGGTAGCACCGTTCGCCGCCTTTGCTTTGTTCGATGCGGATTTGGCGGCCTTGCGGCCGCGCTTCTTGCCCTTGTCGCGCTGCGCAGCAAGCAGCGGCAGTGCGTCGGCCAGAGAAAAGGTGTCGGGATCGGCGTTGCGCGGTAGCGAGGCGATCACGCCTCCATGGCTGACATAGGGGCCGTAGCGGCCGCGGTAGAGCCCCACCGCGCCGCCTTCCGGGTGAGCCCCGAGTTCACGCAGCAATTGCGGTCCGCGGCGCTGAGCGGGAGACGGCTCGGCCAGCAGCACGACAGCGCGGTTCAACCCGATCGTCAGCACATCGTCGTCGGCGCCGAGCGATTTGAACGCGGCTCCATGCTTGAGATAGGCGCCGAACCGGCCGATCCCGGCCACGATCGCCTCGCCCGTCTCGGGGTGGCGGCCGAGCTCGCGGGGCAGAGCGAGCAATTGCAGTGCCATCTCCAGATTGACCTCGGCGGGCTTCAGAGGACGCGGCAGCGCGACGCGCTTGGGCTTGAACTCGCCGTTGCCTTCGCCGAGCTGCACATAATGCCCGTACGGGCCCTTTTTCAGCGTTACCGTCAGTCCGGTTCCTGGATCCGTCCCGAGCGCCGTTTCGGGGGCGATGCTTTCGGCATCGGCCTCCACGGCAAGCGGTCTCGTGTAGCGGCAATTCGGGTAATTGGAGCAGCCGATAAAAGCGCCGAACTTGCCGAGCTTAAGGCTGAGCCTGCCGGAGCCGCAATTCGGGCAAAGGCGCGGATCGTTGCCCGTGCCGTCAGTTGGGAAAAAATGCCGGCCGAGCGCTTCGTCAAGCGCGGTCAGCACCTGGCTGATCGTCAAGTCCTTGGTGCCGTCGACTGCGGCGGAAAAATCCCGCCAGAAATTCCGTAGTACTTCCTTCCAGTCGATGCGCCCGCCGGAGATGTCGTCGAGCTGGTTTTCGAGGTCGGCCGTGAAATTGTACTCGACATACCGCTCGAAGAAATTTGTCAGAAACGCCGTGACGAGGCGCCCGCGATCCTCCGGCACAAAGCGCCGTTTTTCGAGCCGCACATAGTCGCGGTCCTGCAGAACCTGAAGGATCGAAGCGTAGGTCGAGGGCCGGCCGATGCCGAGCTCTTCGAGCTTTTTGACGAGGCTGGCTTCGGTGTAACGCGGCGGCGGCTGTGTAAAATGTTGGCTTGGCGTTGCCGCGCCGCGCGCGAGCCGTTCCGCCTTGCGCATTGCCGGCAGCCGCCCTCCCTCGCCCTCCTCGTCGGCCGCGTCGTCGCGGTCCTCCTGGTAGAGCGCGAGAAACCCGTCGAACAGGATGATCGAGCCGTTCGCGCGCAGGCGAAGCCGCCCCGCGGAATCAGCAATGTCGACCGCAACCTGTTCTAGGAGCGCGGAGGCCATCTGGCTCGCCACGGTCCGCTTCCAAATCAGCTCGTAAAGCCGGAGCTGCTCGCGGTCGAGATAGCGGGCCACGTCGTCGGGTTTGCGCGCCAAATCAGTTGGCCGGACCGCTTCGTGCGCTTCTTGCGCGTTCTTTGCGGGACTGCGGTAAACCCGCGGCGCGTCCGGCACATAGCGCGCACCGAACTCGCCGCCGATCAGTTGGCGGGCCGCGGCGATCGCCTCGGCCGAGATGGCCACGCCATCCGTCCGCATATACGTGATCAGGCCGACCGTCTCGCCGGCAAGATCGATGCCCTCGTAAAGCCGCTGGGCGATTTGCATCGTCCGGTTGGCCGACAGCCCCAGCTTGCGCGACGCCTCTTGTTGCAGGGTCGAGGTCGTGAAGGGCGGAAACGGGTTGCGGCGGACTTGCCGACTTTCGATCTCGGAGACGGCAAAACCGGAGGCGCGCAAGATCGCATCGGCGGCGGCGCGCGCTTTGGCCTCGGTATCGAGGTCGAAACGGTCGAGTCTCTTGCCGTCGAGGTGAGTCAGCCGCGCGGTAAAGGTCTGGCCGGCCTCGGTCCGGAACTCGACCTCGATCGTCCAATATTCGCGCGGCTTGAAAACCTCGATCTCGGCTTCCCGCTCGCAAATCAGACGCAAGGCCACGGACTGCACGCGGCCCGCCGAGCGGCTGCCCGGGAGCTTGCGCCACAGCACCGGAGACAACGTGAAGCCGACGAGGTAATCGAGCGCCCGCCGGGCTAGATAAGCCTCGACCAACTCGCGATCGATGTCACGAGGACGCGTGAACGCATCGAGCACGGCGTTCCTGGTGACCTCGTTAAAGACGACCCGCTTGACATCGAGACCCTTTAGCCCCCGGCGGGAATTGAGGACCTCGCGCACGTGCCAAGAGATCGCCTCGCCTTCGCGGTCAGGGTCGGTCGCAAGAAAAAGCCGGTCCGCGCCTCGCGCTGCTTCGAGGATTGGCTTCAAATGCTTTTCTGACTTGCCATCGACCTCCCAGGACATCGCAAAATCGGCCTCAGGGAGAACCGACCCGTCCTTCGCCGGCAGGTCGCGGACATGGCCATAGCTGGCTACGACCTTGTAATCGCTGCCCAGATACTTGTTGATGGTCTTCGCCTTCGCAGGCGATTCGACGACGACGACTTTCATGAGCCCCGTTTAAGAGCCGCTTCTATTGCAGCCGATTTAGCGCAGGGAAACCAGGTTGCCGGGATGACGTTCCACCCTTCCGGCAAGTTCCAACTCGAGGAGGAGGGTGGCCATTGCCGCGGCTGACAAGTGGCACTGGCGTACCAGTTCGTCAACTGCGACCGGGCTCCGGTCCAATTTCTCGAGGATCAAATCGAGAAGGGCGTCCTCTGTTTGCGGCTCGCTCGGAGCTAGGATTTCCCAATTCGTCATCGGGGCGGCCGCCGCCGGTGGGGTAGGAAGCGGCGCCCCGCGGGTCACCTGCGGTTGGAGATGCGAGAGCACGTCTTCGGCGCTTTCGGTCAGGATCGCGCCATGGCGCAGCAGGTCGTTCGAGCCGCGACAGCGCGGATCGAGCGGCGAGCCGGGAACAGCGAAGACGTCGCGCCCTTGTTCCAGCGCAAACCGGGCGGTGATCAGCGAGCCGGAGCGAGCGGCGGCCTCGACCACGACCACCCCGAGCGCCATCCCCGAAATGATCCGGTTACGGCGCGGAAAGTGCCGAGCCTGAGGCTCGGTTCCGAGCGGCAATTCCGCGACAATCGCGCCGTGCCGCGCCAGTGCCTCATGCAGCCCGCGATTTTCTTCCGGATAGACGACGTCCACACCGCCGGCGACAACGGCAATGCTGCCAGTCTCGAGGGCGCCCAGATGCGCGGCAGCATCGATGCCGCGCGCCAGCCCGGAGACCACGACAATGCCGCCCTGCCCAAGCGCAGCGGCGAGGTCGCGGCTCAAACGCCGGCCATTAGCCGAAGCGTTGCGCGCCCCGACTATCGCGACGGTCGGGCTCGTAAGCACCTCAGCCCGCCCAAGCACCGTCAGGATCGGCGGCGCGTCCTCGATTGCCGTGAGCCCGCCCGGATAGCTCGGCTCGCCCCAGCAGACCAGCCGCGCGCCGAGCCGGTGCAATGCGGCGAGCTCGGCTTCGGCTTCAGTGCGAGTTACCGGTGTCACCTTCTTCGATCGTTCGCCGCGACGGGCGAGCTGCGGCACCACCTCGAGCGCGGCGCGCGCCGAGCCGAAGCGGCGCAGCAAGGCATAGAAGCTGATCGGGCCGATCGTCTCGGTACGGCATAACCGCAGCCAGTCGAGGCGCTCCTGCGGATCGAGTTCGCGTGCGGCCAGTGCGTGCCTCAGCTTTTACCGAGAGAGATCCGGCTTTCCGTGCCCGCCAGCAGGCGGCGGATGTTGGCATGGTGCCGCGCGATGATTAACAACGCGATACCGGAGATCAGCAATGCGGTTCCCTTGTCGGCGACGACGGCGGCGAGCGTGAGCCCGGCGACCGCAGCGACTAGCGCGGCCAGCGAGGAATAGTGAGAAATCAGCGCGGTAGCCAGCCAGAGGAACGCCGTGACGAGTGCCACCGGCCAGGCGAGCGGGATCAGCACGCCGAGCGCGGTCGCGACACCCTTGCCGCCGCGGAATCCCAACCATACGGGAAACATATGGCCGAGGATCACGCCGCCCGCCGCCACCAAAGCAGCGCTGTGTCCCCACTTCTGCGCGATCACCACTGCAACTGCGCCCTTCGCGAGATCGAGCAGCACTGTCAGAGCTGCGAGCCCCTTGCTGCCGGTCCGCAGCACGTTCGTCGCGCCGATATTGCCGGAGCCGATCCGACGGATATCGCCGTGGCCCGCGAGCCAGGTCAGCAACAGCCCGAACGGGATCGAGCCAAGGATATAACCAAGAATGGCGCCGACGAACGTAATACCCTTATCCTCCCGCTGCGCGGGACCCTGCCTCTCCCGCAGTGCGGGAAAAGGGCACTCTTCTGCCGCGATACAAGGTCCCTCGCCCGCACTGCGGGAGAAGGGAGACCCGGCGGGAAGAGTCGGGTGGGTGAGGGTGAGCCCGCGACACTACCCTAGGCCTGAAAAATCGTGCGGCCGTCGACTATGGTGCGCCGCACCCGGCCCTGCGCCGGGCGCCCGTCGAACGGCGCATTTTTGGATTTTGAGCGGAACTCGTCGGTCGAGATGCGCCACGACTGGTCCGGATCGAACAGCACGAGATCGGCTGGAGCTCCGGGGGTGAGACGGCCGACCGGTAGGCGCAGCAGCCCAGCCGGGTTGGCGGTCAGGCGTCGGACCAGCTCGAGAAGGCTGAGATGGCCGTTGTGGTAGAGCTCGAGTGACAATGGAAGCAAGGTCTCCAGCCCGACGATCCCATAGGCCGCCGAACTGAACGGCAGACGCTTCGAATCCTGGTCCCAGGGCGCGTGATCGCTGGCGATCGCGTCGATCGTGCCATCGCGCAGGCCTTCGATGACCGCCTGCCGGTCCCGCTCGCTGCGCAAGGGCGGCGAGAGCTTCGCGAAAGTCCGGTAATCGCCGATCGCCGTCTCGTTCAAAGCGAAATAGGGGGGAGCGGTATCGCAGGTCACCGGCAATCCTTGCGCTTTGGCCCGCCGCACCGCCTCCACTCCAGCGGCGGTCGAGACATGGGCGGCGTGATACCGGGCACCGGTGATCTCGACCAGTCGCAGATCGCGTTCGATCATGATGACTTCGGCCACTGGCGTAATCGCCGGGAGCCCCAGCCGCGTGGCCGTCTCGCCCTCATTGACCTCGCCGGCGCCGGCAAGGCTCGGCTCTTCCGGGTGCTGCAAGACCAGGAGATCGAAGGTGCGTGCATAAGCGAGCACCCGCCGCATGACGAGCGCATCGGCGACGGCCTTTACGCCGTCGGTGAAGCCGAGCGCGCCATTGGCCGAGAGGAGGCCCATTTCAGTCAGATCGCGCCCGGTAAGCGACTTCGTAGCCGCTGCATAGGTGTGGATCTTGGCGAGCCTGACCTCACGTGCCCGACGGGCGAGGAACTCGACAACCGAGACGTCGTCAACCGGTGGGTCGGTGTTGGGCAAGGCAACCATCGTCGTGATCCCGCCGGCGGCAGCAGCCTCTCCGGCGGTCTCGATTGATTCCATGTGCTCGGCGCCGGGCTCGCGCAACTGCACGCGCATGTCGACGAGCCCCGGCGCCAAGCACAACTCATCGGCATGCACGATCTCGGCATCAGCCGAGGAAATATCGCCAGCGACCGCGGCGATGCGGCCGCCTTCGACGAGCAGATCGCCCGCAGCGTCAAGCCCGCTCCCCGGGTCGAGCAGCCGCGCATGTCGGAACAACAGGCGATTCACGTCAATACCCGGCCATCGAGGGCGGGCCGTTGCCGAGATCGCGGGTCAGGATTTCGAGGCAGGCCATGCGGACCGCGACCCCCATCTCGACCTGCTGGCGAATGAGGCTGCGATCAATGTCGTCGGCGACCTCGCTGCCGATCTCGACACCGCGGTTCATCGGCCCCGGATGCATGATCAGCGCGTCGGGCTTGGCAGCGCGCAATTTGTCGTAATCGAGCCCAAAGAAATGGAAGTATTCGCGGGTCGACGGCACAAAGGCCCCATGCATGCGCTCGCTCTGCAGGCGCAGCATCATCACGATGTCAACATCGGCAAGCCCTTCGGCCATGTCGTAAAACACCTCGACGCCAAGCCGTTCGATCTCGGCCGGCAACAGGGTGCGCGGCGCGACGACCCGCACTCGCGCTCCCATTGTGTTCAACAATGCGATATTCGAGCGGGCGACGCGGCTGTGCAGGACATCGCCGCAGATCGCCACCGTTAGCCCGCCGAGCCGGCCCTTGCGGCGCCGGATCGTCAAGGCGTCGAGCAATGCCTGGGTCGGATGCTCGTGGCTGCCGTCACCAGCGTTGATGACCGCACAGTCGAGCTTCTCCGACAGCAATTGCACCGCGCCGGATTCCGGGTGCCGCACGATCAGCACGTCGGGATGCATCGCGTTCAACGTCATCGCCGTGTCGATGAGCGTCTCGCCCTTGTGCATCGAGCTGGCCGCGACCGACATGTTGATCACATCGCCGCCTAGCCGCTTGCCGGCGACTTCAAACGAGGTGCGGGTGCGCGTCGAATTCTCGAAGAAGCAGTTGATAATCGTGCGCCCGCGCAGCAATGCGCGCTTCTTTTCGGCCTGCCGACTGAGCTCGACATAGCCGTCAGCCAGATCGAGGACGTGATTTATGTCCTCCGGCGACAGCCCTTCGATCCCGAGCAGATGGCGGTGCGGAAATACCGCCTCGCGCGTGGCTCCGTGCATGAGCCGCGGACTATATTGGCAGCACCTCCGGCCGGCAAGGTCGGCCCGGAGGTGTTCTAACCGCCTGTCAAACTCTCGAGTGCTCCGCGAATGTGCGCTCGGGGGTCGGTTGACTCGTGAACGGCCGCAAAGCGTCCGGCGTGCGCATGTCGCGCGGCGCGGTGAAGTCCGTCCGCGCGGCGCCGCGCATTTCGTCCGGCGGCCGCGGCATGCCGCGCCGGTCGCTGTAATCATGCACCAACTGGCCTTTGCCATTCGCCCCACCGCCAAGCGCCTGGGCGCTGATGCAGTCGAGCGCTGTAACTCCGGCGACTGCGGCCAGCGCAATCGCAACATTGCCCTTGCGCCGATTCTGCTCATTAAGCGCGGTAGCAAGCGTAGCCAGATCGAGCGCGTCACCCGCAACGCGGCCCCAGAGCCATGGGCCCGGATTGTCGCTCACTAGGATGCCGATGCCGGCTGCCAGCTCGCGGGCGCCATAGAACCGCAGCAGCGGCTCCTTGCCTTCCATCCCCATCTGCTGGGTCAACATCCTCGGGATCAGCATCTCGGCGAGGGCGAGACCGATGCTGAACCAGCCGAGGCCGCGCGCCAACGCCATTGCCGAGCCGTTGGCCCCGCTATTCTGTCGATATGCCATGGCGTTCACCCCTTTCTACGTTTTGAGGACGACTTTGACGCAGCCGTCTTTCTTGTCGCGGAACGTCTTGTACATACGCGGGCCGTCCTCGAGGCTGACCTTGTGGGTGATGACGAAAGAGGGATCGATCTGTCCCTCCTCGATGCGGTGCAGCAGATCGTCCGTCCAGCGGTTCACATGCGTCTGTCCGGTGCGCAACGTCAGGCCCTTGTTCATGAACATGCCCATCGGGATCTTGTCCAACAGGCCGCCATAGACGCCGGGCATCGAAACGGTGCCGGCTGGCCGGCACACATAGAAAATTTCCCGCAGCACATGCGGCCGGTCCGTCTCGAGCATCAGAATTTGCTTCGCCCGGTCGTACATCGAATCGATCGTGGCCGTGGCGTGCGCTTCGAGCCCGACCGCGTCGATGCATTTCTCGGGCCCCTTGCCGTCCGTCAGGTCATTGAGGCGATCGATCACGCTCTCCTCCTCGAAATCGATCGTGATCGCGCCGCCGGCCCGCGCCATGCTGAGACGCTCCGGCAGCCGGTCGATCGCGATGACGTGCTTGGCGCCGAGCAGAATGGCGCTGCGGATCGTCATCTGACCGACTGGGCCGGCACCCCAGATCGCCACCGTATCGGTCGGCTCGATATCGCACTGCACCGCCGCCTGCCATCCCGTCGGGAAGATGTCGCTGAGGAACAGGACTTGCTCGTCGGAGAGCCCGTTTTTCGAGATCTTGATCGGGGCGACATCGGCATAAGGCACGCGCACATATTCCGCCTGGCCGCCCGGATAGCCGCCGGTCAGATGGGTGTAGCCGAAGAGCCCGGCGGTCGTGTGACCGAAGACTTTGTCGGCCATATCCCTGTTGCGGTTGGTGCGTTCGCAGACCGAGAAGTTGCCGCGCTTGCACTGGTCACATTCGCCGCAGATGATCGTGAACGGCACGACCACGCGGTCGCCCACCTTCAACTTCTTGTTTTCCGAGCCGACCTCGACCACCTCGCCCATGAACTCGTGGCCCATGATGTCACCCGATTTCATGCCTGGCATGAAACCGTCATACAGGTGCAGGTCGGAGCCGCAAATCGCCGTGCTCGAGACTTTGACGATCGCATCACGCGGATGCTCGATTTGTGGATCCGGCACGCGGTCGCACCGGATGTCCTCCTTGCCGTGCCAGCACAAAGCCCTCATCGGGACTTTCTCCTTCGGATTGCCGAGCGGGCCCGCCGCCCCATGAGGCGAAAAACCGGAGCGGCGAGGCTTTGTTCCGGATTAGGAGATAAGTTGTGGCGGACCGACAGGGGGTTCGCGTTTCAGTTGATCCCGTCCCGGCCACCTGCCGTGGGGCTCCGAAGCATCTCTCGAAGGCTCGGATCGTAATGCCAAGCTAAACCGCGATCACCGGGTTTGTCGGGGCAATCCAGTCTTCGTAATGCCCAGCCAACTGATTGCGTCGGGGTGGATTGCCGGAACAATTCCGGCCATGACGATTGGAAATCGTTTCGGGACGTCCTAAAAGCTGCCGCCTGCGATTACCCGCGCCGCCAGCGCCGTCATGACGAGGGACAATCCCAGAAAGATCATATTGATGCCGACGAGGAGGCCGATCGCCCAGTCGGCCGAGCTTGGCCAGCCCGCCCAGATCAGATAGGCAAGAAATAGGTCGACTATCCCGCTGAACAGTACCCAAATCCAGCTGCGCAGATGCTGGCGGTGCTGGATTGCGCCCACGATTGAGGCGATCCCCTCGACAACGAAGAAGACGACCAGCACCATCGTCAAGGTCAATACACCCGCCAATGGCCGGAGGATCAGTATCAGGCCGAGTATTACCGACAGCACCGCGGCCAGCATCGACCAGGCGAACCCCGGCATAGCGCGCGAATGCCACGCAGACGCCGCCCGAAAAACCCCCGCGATGAAGAACAGCCAGCCGACGAAGAGTGTCACGGCCAATGTCGCCACGTTGGGTTCGACGACCGCCAAGAAGCCGAGCACCATCATAACGATGCCCTGCGCCAGGAAGAGCTTCCAATGTGTTTGGATCGTCAGCGCCAGCTGTCGCTGCAGCCCGCCGATATCCGTTTGATCGCTCATGTTCATGTCGCCCTCACGGTTGTGCGGGCAGGCGGACGCCGCCCGGCCCAATGAGTCCCGGATAGGGCGCTTTGAAGCGCCAGAAACTCCCGCTGGTTGCACCCTCGAAGTAAATAAACTGATTGTCGGCGCCGCCGAACGCGAAATTGGTAGTCGCCGCATCATCGTTCGGGATTGGCACAAACCCCAGGATGACCCCGCGCGGGTTGATTTGGATGATGCCGCCAAGTCCGGCCAAGGCCGCCCAGAGATTGCCGCGCACGTCGTAGTGCATGCCGTCTGGCCCGCCATTTCCGGGTACAAAGGTTCCGGCCTTTACCGAACTAAAGGTCGAATGCGAAGGATCCTTCGGGCATTGGGGGCAACCCATTGTCGGACCATTCTGGAACGTGCTGTACCAGATACGGCCGCCCCTGAAGTCTCCGACTGCGAGCAGGCCATTGTCTGGTGACACAGCAATACCGTTTGGGAATAAACCGCTGTCCATTATCTTTCTCAGCGAGCCGTCGCGCGGGTACTGGTAAACGGCACCGGTTTGGTCGGTCAGATTCGGGCCCGGGCCGGTTCCCCAAGGATCGGTGAAGAACAGATTGCCCTCGGCATCGAAATCGAGGTCATTTGGCCCTTTGAACAACTGGTTGCGATAGGTGTAAACAACGGTTTTCACCTCCTTGGTCTGCGGATCGTATACAAGAATGCCGCGGTGCCGGGTGGTCAAGTAGAGCCTCCCCTCGAACCAGCGGGTGCCCTGCGGCTCACAGGTCTGGCCGAGTTCGGGCGGCGGGTTGCAGTTGAACGCAGGGACCAGCTTGGCATCGGGTGTCAGGTACGACACCCAGCCACTGCCGATCGCGACGAACCACAGATTGCCTTGCGTGTCAAAAGCGCCGCCCTCAAGGAACTGGCCTTGTGGCGTGCCGCTGACATCAGCGAATTTTTCAATCGGGCCAACCCCCGCCGGCAACGGCGGCAATCCCCAGGGCTGCACCAGGCTTGGGGCTTGACCCTGGGCCACGCCTGCGGCGGTGACGAAGGCGCTAATAGTCCCAAACAACACGGCCGCCAGGCAGCGGATCACGACGCAAGGCAACCTCATCGCATTCTCCCCCCTTCGGATTGCAGCTTTAATCCCATGTCCCGACCAGCAAGGTCCGTCAAACAATGCCATCCCGCTGCATTGCCCCTAGCTCGCCGGCACTCATGTCGAGCCAATCGCTGAGCACCTCGGCGGTGTGCTCACCGAGCAACGGTGCCGGTTTGATCGGCGCCGGGGCGCCGTCAAAACGCACCGGAAAGGCCGGCATGCGGAACTCCCCTTTTGGGTGTCGCATCTCTGGATCATGCCGCGCTTCTCAAAGCTCGGTTCATCCAGCAGATCTCCCGTGTCGAGCACCGCCCCGGCCGGGACGCCGGCGCCGCCGATCAAGCGCATCGCCTCGTGCTTGTCGTGCCGCTGCGTCCACTCAAAAATCATCCGGTCGATCTCCACCTCGTGCTGGGCGCGCGCTTCGCGTGTCGCAAAGCGCGGGTGCGCAATCAGATGCTCGTAGCCGATGACCTTCAACAGCCGGCGCCAGTGCTCGGGGTTCGCGTGGCTGGTAAAGATGTAGACATAGTCGTTGGGCCCGCCGGAACTGCACGGGTAGATGCCGGAAGAGGCGATGCCGCCGGCCAGGGACTTGGCGCCGTTGCGCATCGCAGGTTCGCCGCTTCTTGCATGCTGCTCGAAAGCGCCGTGGGTGTATTGCAGTTGGGCGTCCTGCATCGCGATCTGCAGCCGCCGCCCTTTGCCGGTGGTGTGCCGCTGGTAAAGCGCGCCGAGGATGCCGATCGCCAATAGCATGCCGGTGCCGGTGTCACCCAAAGTCGGCCCCGGTTTGCACGGCCGCCCGTCGCGCTCGCCGATGATCGCC
>JAFASL010000791.1 GCA_019244535.1 Alphaproteobacteria bacterium | reverse complement strand
ATACCGTTTTCGAGCACGAATGCGCTCATACCGGGCCTCTCGCGAGCGTAGGTAGGCACGTCGGTGCCGGTCATGGCAGCGCCCTTGGAAGCTCCATCGGGTTTGCGGCGCGAGGGTATCTCGGATGCCTGGAGCCGCGACCGCAATGCCGGCTGGAGCCGGTAGTTGCATTCGACGGTCCCGGCGCGCTGTTGCTCCTCGGTCAGCGAGACGTTGAAGTCGAAATTGAAGTCGCTGCCCGCCGAGGACGCCCACGGAAACGTCCACCCCATCCGCCGTTTGTAGGGCTGCAATTTCGCGAGCGGCGCCCGCGACACCGCCCACAGCATCACGTCATGGTTGGCCAGGTGAATTGTAAACCCGTTGTAGCCGTCCGCGATCGCCGAGCAGGACGGACACCCGGCCGTGTAGTCGGCCCCGAACATGAAATGGTAGACGAGAAGCTGCGAGCGCCCTCTAAAGAGGTCCGCGAGCGTGGCGCTCCCCTCATCGGTCTCGAACCGGTACTCCTTGTCGACCCGGACCCAAGGCAATTCCTGGCGCCGCCGCGCCAGCTCGTCGCTGCGCCGCGTCAGCTCCTTCTCCGCCTCCAATAATTCAAGCCGGGCCTTCAGCCACTGCTCGCGGGTTCCGGTTTCATGCGTCGCCATATCCGCCTCCTTTGGCTCGTAGCATTGTTCAGCTGCGCGGCGTTTAGCCGATCGCGGGCAGCGCCGATCCAGTTTCGAGCAACGTCTTGAGGCTCGACAGGATCTTTGGCCATCCGACCGATACCGCACCGATGAGCTTGGAGCCGGGCTTATCGATTTCATGGATGATCGTCAGCTTGACGACCTCGCCCGCGGGCTCGATCTCCATCACGCAGCGCGCCTCGCCCTCTTCCTGCAATTCGGGCCGGAATTGGTTGCGCCATCCGAGGACCAGCCGCTTCGGCTTCTCGATCTCGACAATTTCGCCGGTATCGGCGACGCGGCCGTCGGGAAAGACCAGCTTCCAAGGCGACCCCACCCTCCAGTCGGTCTCGAAGTTCATGCCAAACCAGTATTTCTTCATGAACTCGGGAGTCGTAAGCGCAGCCCACAACTTCTCCGGCGTCGTTCGGATATATGTCACGTAGACAAAACTGCTCTTGGCTGCGTCAATCATCGTGTTCTCCTTCAAGATTTTTCTTGAGCTCCGAAAGGGCGCTGAGGCGAGAGCGCTCGAATTTGCTGATCCAGCGCTCGGCGATCTCGTTGATCGGAACAGGGTTGATGAAATGCAGCTTTTCGCGACCCTGCCGCCTCCACGAGACGAGATTGGCCTCCACGAGAACGGCCAGATGTTTCGCGACCGCCTGGCGCGTCATGTCCAGCCCTTGGCACAATTCACCCAGCGTCTGGCCATTCCTCTGATGCAGCCGGTCCAGCAACCGCCGGCGGCTCGCATCCGCCAAAGCGCGAAACACCGCGTCTTCATCCATCCCGGCAATATGGAACCTTCTGGTTGTAAGTACATAGGTAACCAACTGGTTGCCTGTCAAGCCAAAAAATTTGGCGTGGGCGTCGGCACGCGCGCTGAGCTCTAGTGAACCCAGCCGCTTCGCGTCTCGAGCAACCGCCTGTCCTGCGCGCGCAACAAAAGAGAGATCAGGAGCAAGTGAGCCTCCTGCACCCTCTTCGTGAGGACCATTGAGACCCACCAGCGCACGAATCGGCGCTCGGAACTGCGTGACCATAATGCTCTGTTACACGTTTAAGTTGTCATCCCTCTAGAACTATACTGAACATCGTCAACGTTTTTTTGATATTATTTACGATCGAGACAGCGATGCCAGCGGGACCATGCAGGCCTTCAAGCGCTGGTCTCAGATCTTTTCGTGATTAAGCCGGGCTTAACGCAGCCGCCTTGGAAGGGAAGATCGCCGATGATCCGGTGCGGCTTATGCCGGCCGCTACATTCTGGAGGCGACGATTTCACGAAGACTGATGTGAAGGTTTGCCCATAAGGTCCTCGCGCGTCTAGCCTAAACGGAGCATCACCCGCGCGGCTGCGATCTCCGCGATGGTGGGGTTTATTTGGACCGGTAAGTGCTTGGCCGCCCTCAGGGCGCTCGTTGGCGAGCGGGCTCGGCGAGCCAGCCCACATAAGTGAGATAAAGCCCAATCGCGACGAGGACGCCGAAGATCAGCCGCACAAGAGGTATCGCGTCCACGGACGTAGCGGCGCGTTCGTACAATTGGGGAGCGGCCATCAGCACCAAGCCCCGAAGCGCCAGGATCCAGCCGAACAGCGAGATCAGTACCGCCGCCACGCTCGACCAGTACTGGTGGAAAGCGATGATCGACAGTCCGGCGAACAAAAGCAGTGCGCCCGCGAACCACACGAACAGCTCGCTTTTGAAAAATTCGGATGCGAGCGCGCCCATCTCCGACGCGCGCAGGACGATGATGCCAGGGGCGATGACAAGCCAAGGCCCTATGATGCGCGCGAACGCGCGGGTCCGGGTTTGCGATTCTCGTGTGGCGGGCACGAAACTGTCACTCCGTCCGTAAACATATTCCTAACCTCCGCCAGAGCCGCTTCCCCTCACTCCCACTCGATTGTGCCCGGCGGCTTCGAGGTGATGTCGTAGACGACGCGGTTGATGCTGCGCCCCCTTTTATGATCGGGGGCTCGCCCAAGTCCAGTTCATGCATCCCCCGCAACTGCCGACGCATCGCGATAGGTAGACTTGGCCGTGCACCTCGATGTATGATGCTTGATGTCTGATGCTCGATCTAGAGGCGTGATGCGCACGACAATTGACATTGATGACGATGTTTTGGCCGCGGCGAAGGCTATCGCGCGTGAGACGAAACAGACCCTTGGTAAGATCGTGTCCGAGTTGGTACGCGATTCGCTGCGGCCGCGGGCAGTCTCAAGCGAGCGAAACGGCGTGCCACTTCTACCGGTCCGCAAGCCGGGCGTTATCGTCACACCCGAAATCGTCAACGCGCTGCGTGACGAGGTGTCGTGACTTTTCTGATCGACATCAATGTGCTGATTGCGTTGATCGATCCGAGCCATGTTGGGCACGACGCGGCCCACCGATGGTTTGCCGAGACGGGGGCTGCTTCGTGGGCCACCTGCCCACTCACGGAGAATGGGGTCGTTCGCATCGTCGGCCATCCGAAATACCCCAATTCGGCGGGTTCACCAGCCGCAGTGGCCCCGATAATCGCCCGAATGCGCGCACTTCCGGGCCATGTTTTCTGGAACGATGATCTCAGTTTGCTCGATTCCGATCTCGTCAACGTCGAGCAGATTCTGACGCCGGGTCAGGTGACGGACAGCTACCTATTGGCTCTGGCGGTCAAAAACCGGGGCCAGTTGGCGACCTTCGATCGGCGCCTGACGATAAGGGCCGTCCGCCGAGGCAGGGTTGGCCTGCACATTATCGACGCTCAACGCGCGAACTAAGAGGCTGCTGAAAAAACTCACTGTCGTTCCGGGACGGCCCGTCAGGGCCGGGCCCGGAACCTAGGAACAGCGACCAAGCAATTGATTGTCTGGCCGGTGTTCCTGGATTCCGGGTTCGCGGGCAGAGCCCGCGCCCCGGAATGACGATGTTCCTGCGATCAGTCCGCTGCCAACCGGTCGCGCGATCCGCTTCTGCGTATTAAAAAGGAGGTCCCCATTGAATTGGAGCAAGTGGGTTCGGCAGATCCACCGCTGGCTGTCGATCGCCTTTACGCTGACCGTCATCGCCAACTTCATCGCCATGGGGTTGGGAAGGTCTCCCGCCTGGGTGGTCTACTCGCCCCTGCTCCCGCTCTTCCTGCTGCTGATCACTGGTCTCTACATGTTCGCGTTGCCCTATGCCATCAAATGGCGCGGCGGAGGGCGTGCCGAAGCACAGGGGTGAGCACAACGGCCAGGACGCCCGAGAAATCGCCGAAGGTCGCAAAGAAGACCGCCGCGAAGCGGGCCACCACAAAGCCGGTTATCCTCTCGGGCGGCAACCCCCGGATAGCAAAGGCCTGCGGTGACGCCCCTGTACAGGCCTACATCGAAGCAATGCCGGGCTGGAAGCGCGATGTCGGGCGCCGCCTCGACGCGCTCATCGTGCGCACCGTCCCCGGCCTACGCAAGACAGTCAAATGGAACTCGCCACTTTACGGAGTCGAGGGGCAGGGATGGTTCCTCGGCATTCATTGCTTTGCGAAATACGTCAAAGTGGCTTTCTTTCGCGGCGCGTCGCTGCGTCCTGTCCCGCCGGCGCGTCCAGGCAAAAAGAAGTGCGCTACCTTGACATCTACGAGGACGACCAACTCGACGAAGCTCAGCTCGCCGCTTGGGTGAAGCAAGCCAGCCAACTGCCCGGCAAATAAATGTGAGCCGCCAGTGCGAGGTGCGTGCGGGGTATGAGCGGACGCTCCGTCACTCCCACTCGATTGTCTCAACGCATCGTAACGCGCTGATTTACCAGTGCAAAGTTTTTCTGTGCCCGATGAAGAACCGTCTCTCCGATCCGTCAGAAATTCGCGCTCTTGATTTCAAACACGAATTTCGACGATCAGCGATTTACTCGGTTTCAGACATTATCGGCATCGATCGGCCGATTCTCGGCATTTTCCGCGAGGACGGAGGTCGTCAGCTTAGCGCAAAAAAGACCGTCAGCAACGGCGCAGCGCGCGTCCGTCCGCAGCGTAGCAGTCGCGCCAATTGGGAGATGGCTCGGCTCGGGGCGATTATCTTTGGCTCGACAGAGGCGAACTTCAAAACGTGAATCGGGAACGGTAGTCTTGTGGCGTGACGGCGAGCAGCCGCAGGAAGCTGCGGCGCATCGTTTCCTCCGATCCGAAGCCGCAACGCTGCGCGATGCGCTTGACCGGCATGCGCGACTCCGAAAGCAGACGCCGTGCCGCCTCCACCCTCAGCCGCTCGATCGCGCGAGCCGGCGTTTGGCCAGTCGCCTCCGCATAGCGGCGGCTGAAACTGCGCTCGCTCATTCCCGCCCGATCGGCAAGAACCGACAGCGAAAGATCGTCACTGAGATGACGGTCGATCCAGGCATGGAGCGCGCCGAACTTGTCGTCCGCGGCTTGCAAGGCCAGAGCGGCGCTGAACTGCGCCTGTCCGCCGGGACGTTTGAGGAAGACGACCATGTAGCGGGCTACCGCAAGCGCCATGGAGCGGCCGAGGTCCTCTTCCACAAGCGCCAGCGCGAGATCGATCCCCGCGGTCACGCCAGCCGAGGTCCACACCCGACCGTCGCACACAAAGATCGGATCGGGCTCGACGCACACGGCGGGAAAGCGTTGAGCCAGCCTGGCGCAATCCTTCCAGTGGGTCACCGCGCGACGTCCGTCCAATAGACCTGCGGCGGCAAGCAGGAACGCGCCGGTACAAACAGACGCGACGCGACGCGCTTGCGTCGCCCGCTGCTGCAACCAACCGACCAGCGCGGGATTTGCAGCGGCCGCCTCCACCCCCTGCCCGCCGGCGACGAGCAAAGTATCCAGCGCCTCGCTGCGTTGGCTGAGCGGACCCGCCGCCAGCGTCACCCCTGCCGAGGAGACGACGCCTTGGTCGCCTTGCGTCACAAGCTTGAGTCGGTAGGGCGGCGCGCCTCCGGCGTTGGCGACGAGATCGTTGGCGGAGGCGAACACTTGAATCGGCCCAGTGACATCGAGCAGTTGCACCGCCGGGAAAGTGAGCACCTCGATGGCCCGGATCGGACTTGGCGAGGAACGAGGGGATTTTGGCATTTCCGCCAAACCATGCCCGGCTATTTTCGCCTTGTCCACCGCTGACTTCGGACTGGGAGATGACCATGATCCCACATGACACGCATCTGCATATCGGCTCCCTCCTGTTCGAGGGCATCGATCAGATCGACTTGACCGGACCGTTCGAGGTCCTGTCGCGCATCCCGAACGCGACTTACCGTATCTACGGCAAGACCGCGGCACCGGTTCGCGACCTGAAAGGATTGCGGCTTACGCCTGACGCGACCGTGGCCGATGCGCCGCCGCTGGATGTCCTCCATGTGCCCGGAGGGTACGGCCAGGAGGCCTTGATGGAAGACGCCGAGGTGCTGGGCTGGATCCGGCAGCAAGCGTCGGGCGCGTGTAGCATTTTCTCCGTATGCACGGGCGCCCTGATCTGCGGCGCGGCGGGCCTGCTCAAGGGACGCCACGCGACGACCCACTGGTCGGCGTTACACCTGTTGCCGCTCTTCGGCGCGATCCCCGTCAATGAACGAGTGGTCATCGACGGTGCCTGGGTCTTTGCCGCGGGCGTCACGGCCGGCATCGACGGCGCGCTGCGCCTCGCTGCCGAGCTGCGCGGCGACGCAGCGGCCCAGGCCATCCAGCTTCACATGGTCTATGCGCCAAAGCCGCCCTTCGACAGCGGCACGCCAGAGACCGCGCCGGCCGCGATACTGGATGAAGCGCGGCAATCGGTGCGGGCCATCACGGCGCAGCGGGAACAAACTGCGCGGCGCGTCGCCGCCAAACTCGGCCTCGCCGCTCCGGCTGCACGTCGGGAATGACCTCGCCGACGCCGAGCCTCGTTTGGCGGGAACCGAGGGTTTATTTGCAAACCAGCCAAAGACTGCGACCCTAGATAGATCACACGACCGACCCCAACAGAGAGTAATTCACATGACAAATTTTCCCGTTCACACCATCGAATCCGCCCCCGAAGGCTCTGAGCCAGCGCTGCAACAACTGCAATCCGCGTTCGGCATGATCCCTAACCTCATCGGCGCGATGTCGACCTCCCCGGTTCTGATCAACAGCCTCGTCGGCCTGTTCGGGAAGGTGCATGGCGCCAGCTTCACGGAACCCATGGGCCGTAGCGTTCCATACGACTCTGGCGCTCAGGGAAGGCATCGATCCGGCGGATGTGCTCGCCATTCGCGAGGGTCGTCTGCCGAAGGACAGCAACTTCGCCGCGCTGTCGGGCCTGGCGAAGACGATGATCGAAAAGCGTGGACGCCTCAGTGACGAGGACGTCAACCGCTTCCTCGCGGCCGGCTTCGGCAAGGATCACCTCCTCGAAGTGATCGCCGCGGTCGCCGCATCGACGATCACGAACTACACCGGCAACATCACCAGGCCGCCTCTCGACGCGCCGTTTCAGGAACACACCTGGCAGGGTTGAGGCCTCCAATTGGAGGAAGAGCAATACCCTCACTATGCAAGGAGAGACCCAGTGGACGATGACATCAATCCTTGAACACATCTACGATTGCTTCAACGCGCGCGACATAGACGGCGTGCTGTCCGCACTCACCGACGACGTCGCCTGGGCCAACGGTATGGATGGTGGCTACGTCCATGGCCGCGAGGCCATACGCGCGTACTGGACCCGCCAATGGACCATGGTCAGTCCGCACGTCGAGCCTGTGGGCTTTCATCGAACGGCGGATGGCACGATCGTCGCGGAAGTCCGGCAGACCATCCGCGACCTCCAAGGCAAACCGCTCCAAGGGCAGACGCACGGGCTTAAAGACAAGATGGTCGGACACGTTTCCGCCTTCGAAATGGCAAGGTAGCTCGCTTCGACATCCAGGATGCAGCCTAGCGCTAAAGGCCACGTAACTACGCCCGGTGACCGCCGGCAGTTTAATAGGAGAACCAGTATGTTGGACGATCGTAGCGACCAGCATCCGCACGCGGGTGTCGTGACGACCGGTGACGACGGCGTCGAAGGTGGCAAGGCCTTCTCCATTCTTTTTGAAGCGTTGCCCGGCCGGGAGGAGGAGGTCATGCAAATGCTGCGCGACATTCAAGCCTGCGTCGAGGACGAGCCGGCAACCGGCCCTTGGTACGCCGCGCGCCATTCGCCCACCCGGTTCGCGATCTTCGAGGCTTTCACGGGGCGTCGCGATGCCTCGTCTCGGCTTCGACACGTTCCATATGCCCGGCGCCGCCGCACGGCCTGCATTCGAAGCGAGCCTTCTTCACGGCGAGTTGTTGAACCCCGCACTCGCCAGCCCTACCTTATGACCTCGCAATTCAAGCTGCCTGCGGGAGATGTCGTGGCCACGGCAGCAGTGGCCACGCCGTGTCGACCTGACCGGCGCGGGCCATCGCACGATATCTAACCATTCGGAACGGCGGACCAAGGGATGCGGAATACGTACGAAAACCGCGCTAAAGCAAGGCAGCCGAACGCGCCCACCGATCTGCTTGAGAAAGGACGCGAGAAATATGGTTCCGAGGGGCTGCTGCTCTCTTCGGTAGATCGAGGCTGGTCGGGCCTGTCGGCCGAGCTGTGGAACCACAGGAAGGGCGTGATCGCCTGGCGGGGTCCCCAATCCGATATCGAGATTTGTGTCGCCATCGGCGGCAATGACTCCGTTGTTACGCGGCGAGCCGACAAGATCGAAGACAGGAGAGTCGCAAGCCGAGGGACGATTTGGCTGTCTCCCCCTGCCTGGCAGGCAGGCTCAGTCGACATAGCGGGAGATCTGCAGGGGATTTTGCATATTTACCTCTCATTGAGCCGGTTCACTCCGAGCCATCTCGGCGCCACGATCGATGAGGAAGCGATCGGTGAGCTGGACTACGAGACCGCATTCGAGGATCCGCTAGTGGCAGAGATCGCTCTGGCCATTAGGTCGGAGCTGCAGATTCAAACCTCCGTTGGCAGTCTGCTGGTTGAAACCCTGGCCAGCAGTCTGGCGGCACGGTTGGTTCAAAGCCATGTTCGGGAGCCATCCGCTCACCCCTTTCCACATCGCACGAGGCAGGGGCTCGATAGGCGCAGGCTCTTCCGTGTATTGGATTACATAGACGCGAATCTCGAGGGCGACCTTAGCATTGAC
>JAFASL010000744.1 GCA_019244535.1 Alphaproteobacteria bacterium | reverse complement strand
CGCCGCCAGGATCGCATCAATGATCCCGGTAAACTGGTCCAGCTTCGGACGCGCCGGCGGTCGGTTCCGCCGGTATCCGGGGGGCACCGAAAACGCCAGCATCTTGGCCACCGTCCGCGGGTCGATCCCAAAACGCCGCGCCGCTTCGCGCTGGTCAATCTGTTCATGGCGCGCCGCCATCTATTGCGCTGCCATCCGGCGTAATGTGTCCGCAACCAGGCCCGCACATCGTGCAGACGCCCAATACGGCACCAACCCGGCTCAATTGCCCGGTACCGCCGCCGGTCAGCAACTCGCTATCCTCCGATCCATGCTTCAACCGCTTATTCAGACGTTCCCTAGAAAACGCTCCTCACCGGTTCTTCACGGACGACAAGGCCATGTCGTCGCCTCGAAATTATGCCAGTGCTGAAGCGTTCGTGTGTTGAAGTTGGCGAGGGTCGCTGAGGCAGTGAGGCTAGGACTCGGGCCGCGAATGCGAGTTAGCGGTAGGCGGGGTCGCCAACAACGTGCGAAGTTCCCCTACCCACGGCTCGTATCTGCGCCAGCGTTCGACAGAAGAGGAAAAAACGGGTTGACGGGCCTGCCATAGGCTCGCTGTCGTGACCGTCCGCGTGTTGCGTTCGGGCTGCAAACACATGTCGTGCCAGTCAAGACCGCAGAACGCAATCAGCTGCCGCGTCAGGGCATCACGATCGGAAACCAGAGTTTCATAATCGATCTCCAAGAAGCGATCTGGCGGCAGCACATTTCGCCAATGGGTCATTATCCTGGCATACTGCCGGTACGCGAACGCAAGATCTGCCTTGTCGGCTACGAACGGCATTCGTCCCTTGAAATAAGTGAAGTACATGGAAAGGCAGGTGTCAATCGGGTGCCGTCGACAATGGATAATCCGGGAATTGGGAAGCAACAGGTGGATCAAGCCCAATTGTTGGAAGTTGAAGGTCTGCTTGTCGGTCACTCGGGCTGCCGAGGGCCCTATGCGACGCAACCACGAGATATACTCCGCCGCAAGCTTGCGTCCTGCGTCCGGGCTGAGCGCGGTGGCCTCCGCTATGCCACGGAAGCTGGCGCGGTTTGACCAGAAGAATAGCTCCTCGCCCGCGACGATCTCCGGATGGCTTGATAAGATCTGCTCGACCAAAGTCGTGCCTGAGCGCGGCATCCCAACGATCAACAGCGGCGTCTGGTCGATTAATCCGAACCGTTGGTTGCCAGCAAAGAATGCGGCGGTGTAGCGGTTGATCAGTCGGTCCACAGTTTCCGCGAGCCCTTCCCGATCGAAGCGCGCATTCCGACGCCGGATACTGTTGGCCATATCGTAATGCCGCATCGCTTCGCGGTACTCCCCGAGATCGTCAAGGAGTTTGCCGATGGCGAAATGAAGGAACAGTCTCTTTGCGTCGTCCACACCCGATTCCCGCAGCGAGGATAGCATGCGCATCAGCCTTGGACGGTCCGCTTCCGTACATTTTCTGATCCGCACAATGGTAAGATGAGCAGGGGAATACAACGGATTCGCGGCAAGTGCACGGTCGCAAGCCTCGATGGCTTCGTCGAACCGCCCTCTCTTCGCGAGGACGTCGCCCAAGGTTTTGTGCAGCTCGGCGCTATTCGGGTAGAACGTAATGGCTTCTTTTAGCTGGATCTCGGCTTCCTCAAGCTCGCCTTGCAGCACACAAGCCCTCACAAGATCAGCCTTTGCCGCAACAGTATCTGAAGTGCACGCGGCTGCACGCTTAGAGCATTCTGCGGCTTCGTTGAATTCGCCGACCCCTTCAAGTAGCTCGCTCAACAGCCGATGCCCCTCCGCCAGTTGCGGCGCCAACCCCACGGCGCGTCGACAACTCTCGAGTGCCTCGCGATGCTGCCCAGTGGTAGCCAGCGCCAGCGCCAGATCGTGGTGTGCGGACGCGAAGCCGTCGGCCAAGGTGATGGCCAACCTCAGGCTGTCGATGGCGCCGGTGAGATCACCAGCCCTCAAAAGCGCACGACCGAGCGTGTGCTGCAAGCTGGCATTTGTAGGGTCGAGGTCGGTCGCCCGACGCAACGCAGTCACAGCGACAGCAAATTTACCCTTCTCGAGGAGGCGCATTCCGAGCTGGCAATGCTGCTCGGCATCGATCACCCGCGCTCGTGCCGGGGTGGAACCACGCACAACGTCTTTGGCCCTTTTTTCGAGCAGAGCGGCGGGCAAGCCGGATCGGGTCGCTCGAAACCGGTCGATGGCCTCCTGCAGATTAACCGCTTCGGTTAAGGCACCAAGGTCAATCGTGGAAGCCCTTTTCACCGCCTGCATGGTATCGTCGGGCGGGCCTGTTCCAAGGTTTGGTAGTTTCGGAGATGTTCGCCCGCAGCAATGCTTAAACTTTCGTCCACTACTGCATGGACAGGGACCGTTTCGGCCGGATGGCGTCCTCTCCGCCACCGTAGTTCGAACAGACCTCATCGTGTTCTCATCTCCCCCGCAAGTCTCGTCTCGGAAGGTCGACGGCAGTTCCGATCCTCGCCACTGGCTCACGCTGTTGGCGGCTTGGCGAATGCGAAACCGCGCTGGCAGGGCGGCGGCGAGAGAGGCACCAGCCGGCACCATGCAACCAACACGTTTCATCTTCTGTATGGCGATCGCGGCGCAGTGATCTCACAGACCCCCCCCAGTCACGCACGAGCGCCGCCGCGAGCCGGCGACTGGCATCTTGATCGCGCGCTCCTTGGAAGTGGATGAAGCCGGCCCGGCACAGAAACCGGGCGCTAAATTCGTCCTTGGCTTGACGAATCACCAACAGCAACCCGCCAGGGCCCCCGCCGGCCGACAACGCGATCTTCGTCGTTGACAATTCAGCATCCCCTAGACTTTCGGCCGTTGTCATCGGAAACAAAAGTCGCCCCCCTAATCTAAGTCCGCACAGCCACGATGGTAGCGGGTGGGTCGCCCCCGCGCTCGCTATAACGACGTCGACCGGATCAAAAGCAACATGAGCTCCGTCCGCATGACTTACTGTGATCTGCGGCCATGGTGCAAGTGCTACCTGCGCCATTTTGGCGAGCGCCGCGTCGATCTCAACGGCCCTGATCCGGCCGGTTCGCCCGACAAGCTCGGCGGCGATTGCGCTGTAATAGCCAGTGCCGCAGCCGAGATGCAGCACTTGTTCGCCGGCTTTTATGTCGAGGTGATCGAATATGCGGGCCCAAAGGCTCGGCTGGCCGTTGTTGATACCACGCGCTTCGTCGAGCGCGATGAGTACATCGTGATAAACGTGCCTTGGGTCGGCGTTCGGGGTGGACCAATACTCATCCATATTCATTGGGCTCCTGATCCGCCACGGGCCGGGTCCGACGAAGCGCTCGCGGGGTACGTTCATAAACGCCTTGATCACTGCCGCGGACCTCACCCTGGCTGTGAAGCGTAGTTCCTCAGCGTACCAACCCTGAGCCCTTTTGACCGAATGCGACTGCGCACCGTCCGACGCTTGGACTGCTGCGTGCGTTCGCGAATGATTCGTCTGCCCTGGTAGACTTCGAGCAAACTTCAGGGCACCAGCGACATCTACGTTCAACGAATAGATGCCGCCCTCGATGCTCCCAAGTGGTTTGGGGACCTCCAAGTCCCGCGTTGGGAGCGCTTGCTGAACTAGTCGTGCAATATCAATTGATCGGGTGACGCTTGGAGATTGTTCCGGGCGCTTCTGCTTCTTAGGCACGACATCCTCGCGGTTCGGCTGCTAAGTCTGTAAGTAAGCATAACATAACTTCCTAAGCGTTGCGAGACTCCCGCTGTTTGCGGTGCGATCGCACCGCAGCCCCGTGTCGCGCGGTGCGGGCTGTGGCAGTCCCGAGCACCAACTTGCTTTTTCCAGTTAATTTGGAGTAAGCCTATTGCGCTAGTTGCTTTGAAACTTGGTTATAAGCAATATTTAACAAATATCTAACGTGCCGGCGTGTTGGCCGATCAGGAAGGGGACCGATCAAACCGATGGAGGGGCGCCGACGGATGTCAACCATTATAAAAAGAATTGCGATCTCGATCCTCGCCACGAACGCCTTGATGGGTGTTTCGACGGTGACTCATAGTCGTAGCCCCGTTCCCTTGACGGAAAGTCAACTCGACGGCATCACAGCCGAAGGCGGGCCACTCGCAGAGGCAGCTGGCGCCGCTGCGGCTAGCGGGCTAACTACGTTAGGAAATACCAGCACCGTTGCCGTCACTGGTGTCGGGAACTCCCCGTTCGACGGCGCGAACGCGCAGGCGACCGGGGTGGCCTTTGGGCTCGGGATGAATGGCGTAAGTCCAGGGGCGTCGAGCACCGCGGTGACGACGTTCGCCGAAGCGCCCGGAAACTTTGTAGTTAACTTGAACTATAACAAGACCATTTATGGCATTGGCGCGACACTCCAAATTGGGGTTTCGGCTTCTACTGGCGTTCTTGTTCCTGGACTCCAGTAGGACCCTTGCAGTGCGCGAATGCCTGTTCCAGGAATGTCGCAGCTCTCGAGAAGGCATCGGGCTCGGAATCCGGCTTTCATCAGGCTGGGCTAGAGCAATACTGCCTTAACGCAAGCTGCAGCATAGCTCGGGTATGTTCCCGAGCTGAATCACCTACCACGAGGAGGTATGCATGAATAAGCTACTCACCGGCCTCGCGACTGTACCGCTGATGTCCAGCGTTGCGTTCGCGGGTCAGGCGCTTACCGACCGGCAAATGGACGCAATCACCGCCGGCTTCGCCTCCACGGCGAGTTCGGAAGCAGAGTCGTTTGGGGGTGTTACGACCGCCGCGACGGCAAACCTTGCCGAGGTTGCGGCATTGAGAAACAACACCGGCGCTCTTGTTACCGTCACGGTGGGAGAAGTGACCCTGAACATAATAAAGGCGGTATCAGCCTCACAGTCTACATCGACGGCTGCGAACCTCCCCTCGCTTCAACCCATTTCGGTTGTTTCGCCCTAAGCGGGTCTCAACGCGGTCGGAATGGACCGCTTGTTGTGCCCCAACTGCTGATGAAGGAGACCTACTAATGAAGCTCAAGTCCAGCCCTCTTCTCGCGGGCGTCGCGCTGTTCGCGCTAGCTAGTGCTGCCAACGCGGGGCAACCACTGACCGACGGGCAGATGGACGGCGTCACCGCCGGCCTCGGTAACAATTTGGTAGCGGTCGCGAATACTGCTGCGATTGCACTAGGTAACTTTGATGCCACGACCGCTACAATCAGTAATACCTTGACCGATCAAGGCCTCGGGGCTTCCGTCGCCCAGTCGGCTGCTGCTGCCACTGGAATTTCCGCGATAACCGCCTCGTTTATCGTTGTCGGTTCCAATGCAGCCGCCACCGGGGCGTACAACTGACGGGATCCTCCGATAGTATAGAGATCCCCTGACAGGAGAAGCAGATGAAGAAATTGGTTTCGGCCTTGGCGACCCTGCCATTTTTGGCCAGTGTCGCAATAGCGGGACAGCCACTCAGCGACAAGCAATTAGACAACGTAGTCGCCGGTCACGACCTTAGCTTGGTCGAGACTACTGACGTTAGTGTAATCGTCATCAGGGTTAACGAACCCCCTGTTACATTGCCTGGCGCCTACCTCAACGTAATCCTTCCTCTCACCACCATCCAGGTGACATCCGCGATCATTCCGTGAGGGATTCGACGGTGTCTCATGCCACTGCTTGAGGCACCGTCGCGTCTCAAAGCTGCAGCACAGCGGGAGTAATCCCCTAAGCGCACATATCGCGGTGAAGAAGTCCCATCGGGACCTTGACAGACGTAAGAACCGAGGGTTCAGATGTGCGCAGGGGACGGTGCGTTTCGCGCGACGTCTCGAGTGGAGGAAGTCGCGATGAACAAGCACAGGATTTGGCCGGCGGCATGCGCGCTGGCGTGGGTCGCGCTGCTTCTATGCGGTTGCGGCTTTGGTCGGCAAAATCAGTGGGCTCAATACGCCGCGTCCCATTCTCCAAGAGAACCGTACGGAGAGAGCGAGGATATCTCGGCCACTGCTGCGAGCGTTCCTGCCCCGGCTGCGGCGGCGTATTTCGACAGGAGCTTCCAGGCGGCGGCTACGCCACCCCGGCCCGTTCAGTCGTTGCTGGAGACGCGGCACCATGGAGTCATTATCCAGAGCTGGGATTTGAGTTGCGGTGCGGCCGCGCTGGCAACCCTACTGAAATACGAATGGGGTGAACCCGTCACGGAAAAGCAGGTGGCGAACGGGCTGATAAGTCGTCGCGAATACATCGAAAACCCGAACCTTGTGCAGATTCGTGAAGGATTTTCGCTGCTGGACCTCAAACGCTACGTGGAGGTGCACGGATTCAAGGGTGAAGGTCTGGGCCAGCTCGACTTCAACGACCTGGTCGAAAACGCACCGATAATGGTGCCGGTTAACGCGCTCGGCTACAACCATTTCGTCATTTTCCGGGGCATTATGCGAGATCGTGTATTGCTCGCGGATCCAGCCTGGGGAAACCGGACTATGACGACCGACAAGTTCCAGCGCATGTGGCTTGACTATGGTAAAGAGATGGGCCACGTCGGATTTGTTGTAAAGCGTGCGGACGGTTCTGCGCCGATAAACAGGCTCGGGCCAAAAGCGACCGACTTCGTCATGTTTGATTGACTTCGCGGGGAAGGGGGAAACCGGGTGAGGGGTGAAAGAATACGCTGCGCGCGTTCGGGCAGCGCGGCGGCGAGAAATATTGCGCTCGCATGGACGACTGTGCTGATCGCGACGCCGGCGCTCGCCCAGATCGGAGAACCAAGCAGCACGGCAGAGCCCACTGTTAAGCAACTCCAACAAGAGATTCGCAAACGGGACGCTCTGATCGAGAGCCTGGCACGCCGGGTCGAGAAGCTCGAGCAACAGGCCGGTAAGCGCGCTGCGACCACGCCAGCGACGCATGCAACAATAACCCGGGCGGTGGCAACCCCATCTGCCGAGGGGACGCAACCGGGGCAACCCGTGACCTTCCCAGAGCAGACGACGCAAGCGCCCACCCCACTTGGGCCGCCGGTCGCGGCTCCGCCGGCGCCGATCGCAGCTCCGCCGCCGGCGGCGCCCCCAGCTCCCGGCGAGTTTGAGGTCAGTCCCGAGGCGGCCGAGCGGGCGCTCGAGCGGACCCTGGTTGCTACCGGCAATCTCTTGGTGCCTGCCGGTTTCGCCGAAATTGAGCCGCTGTTCAGCTATACTCGCCGCGAGGTTTCAAGCCAGGTTCTGTTCAATGTGAACCGCAATGAGCTGTTCCCGGCGCTCGACGCGCGGCTCGGTTTGCCATGGGAATCGCAGATCGAGGCGGCTCTCCCATGGAATTTCAACGAGCAGCAGGTCACCGATGCGGTTACAGCGCCGCCGCAACTGCAATCCAATCGCTGGGGCAACGCTGTCGGTGATTTCACGATTAGCGCAGCCAAAACATTTGTACATGAAAGCGGTTGGGTTCCCACGATGTTAGGCCGTGTCAACTGGGAAGCTCCGACAGGCCCACTCAGGACCAACGGCGTTCCGCTGACTAGCGGTTTCAATAGGCTCACGTTTTCGGTCACCGCATTGAAGCGTCAGGATCCGCTCGTTTTCGTCGCAACCGGCGGCTACACGAAGGCGTTCGAGGCGAATCACCTCAATCCCGGCAACCAGTTCAACTTCACAACCGGCGCCTTCCTCGCGACTAGCCCGGAAACCACGTTGCGCACGGTTTTGTCGCAGAATTTCGTTCAGGACATAAGCGTTAATGGCGTCATGATCCCAGGGTCGAATACCGTCCAGCCCATCCTGAGTTTTGGCGCCTCTTCAATCCTGGGCCGAGGCATTCTGGTCGATTTGCAGGTCGGCCTCGGCTTGACCAACGCTGCGCCCAAATATCAGGTCATCTTGTCGTCCACATACCGCTTTGGTGTAACAGGTCAGTGAGGCCGTTCGGCGGCCCCCATGGAATCCGGTTTAGCCAGCAAGCGATTTATGACTGTTGCAGCGTGCGTGCGGTTTGTGGCACGCAGTTTCTTGAGAATATTGCGCACATGTACTTTCACAGTGCTCTCGCGCATATTTAAGCGGTTTGCAATTACCTTATTGGCGTTTCCTTCTCGCAGAAGATCGACTACAGCGAGCTCACGCGACGTGAGCTTCAGTATCTCCGAGAACTGCGCCTGCTCATCCTTCTCGGGATTTTCCGGGTCTCCGTGCCCTCCCGGAAGCAGCGCGCCCGCTGGGATATATGTTCCCCCCGCCTCAATAAGAGTGAGAGCAGCGATTGCGATTTCCGCTGCAATCGAAGTAGGAACGTAGCCCCGTACCCCGCAGTTTAGTGCCTCCAAAACGTCATCGGCGTCGTCTCTATCAGAAATCATGATTACCGGTACGTTTGGTCGCTGACTTTTGATGAGCCGCAACTCTTTTTGTACCCAAATATCAGCCACGCCGACGTTTCTTATGTAAAGAAGAACAAAAATGCGCCTTTCGCTATCAAGAAATTCTTCCGCGCTCAATAGATGGAGTAGTTCGTCGAAGCAGGAAGCACCTAGCAAGTTAACATCCTCGGGGAGCTGCGTATCCAGCATCATCAGGATAGATTCACGCGTGAATGGTTTGGGATCTATTAACGCGATCAGAGCCCGGGGCCTCGCAGGCCCGTCGCGAACCTCGTTACCGTCGGACCTGGACTCAGTAAGGTAATGGCCGGGTCTTGCCCTACGGCGCACGACGCGCCTATTTCGCCTACTGACGAGAGCGGCGGTGTGCGCTGAGACAAACATCGACCCAGCTCCAATCCTGAAGCAGGTTGCTCCTGATCGAGACGCAATGGCTGGTGCCAGGCGTCCGTTGAGGGACAGACTATTCGGTCACGTACCAGCCTCTTGGCGCAACCTTCGTTGTGAAATAGGGTTAATTCGAAATTTACCGTCGCGTTAGAATCCTGTCAAAGGGCTTTTCGCATCTTGCTTGGAAATTAACCAAATTTCCAATTTTTTTAACCATGATTGTGAGAGACGTTCAAAGATGCCGGTTCATATGTACTCATTTTGAAGATACCGCCATGTAAAGCGTTTCGCTCCAATGGTAGTATGCCTGAGCGCGGAGAGGTTGAGGAAGTCTCCAAAACTTCTTGCGTTAAATCGCTAGCTTGAAGTATACCCGACAGGGTTGACGGTTTAACGGGGTGTTCGCGTGATGCGGTTAACCATTCGATCCCAGTATAATCTCATCTGAGCCGAGAACCAGCTCGTTTGCCGGGCTGAGCTTTGGGAGGACAGATGAGCAGCCGTTGGAGGTGTTTCGCAACGGGTCTAATGGCTGCAACGGTTGGCGGATGCGGATCGGCGGAGATTTGGAGTACGGGCGGGCACAGGCTATTAACCGGGATCGAAATGGATAGGGTCTCCGCCGGATCGGCCGCCGCCATTGCCGACGTCACGGCCGTCGCAATAGGACTCGCGCCTCGAACAAGTGCTGCGACCGACACTCTCGCATCGTCGGGTATACTGCGAACCGCATTTCCTCTTTCCAACCTACTCACTTTGAACTACGCTTTCTCGCACGCCGCGGCGTCCGCCAGCAACGCTCCATTTACCGAGTCGAGCGGGTCGGTTCATATCGGTGTGGACGGCGGCGGAGGTGGAGCGTCGATAGCTGCCGGGAGTTTGGCAAACGCGGCCGGGAGCAGTTCAAGCGCCTCCCAAATAGATATAGAGTTTTACGGCCTGAGCATAGGTCGAACTGTCGATCTCCTATTTGGCATGGCTGTAGCGTCTGCCTGCTGCGCTCCGGTACGCAGTGTCCAGACCACGGCGGAGGGGTCGGGAGGAGAGTATTCGCGGAGCATTGAGGCCTTCCCCGTTTCAATTATTTCTGGGCAACTCCAGAGCCGGATTGATATTTCGGTGGTCGTCTCATCGCTACCTATTCTAGACGCCGGCCAGGTTTCGGCGCTCATCGGTCCCGCGCTGCTGCAAAGCTTAGGTCAGTAACCGGTCGTTTATACCGCACGAGGCGCGAGCACCTCGCCTACGCTTCTCGATCGGGCTAAACAGATCATTGCGCATCGCGGGAGGTTTTGTCAGGAAGGCGAATAACTTGGACGCGAAAGGACGGTAGCTGGCGATGGATTCGTCTCTAGATCTCCTATCACCGCCCATTGCTTTTGCCGGTAATCATCTAGCTGGAGCAGTTTCCGGTCGAATAGATTCGGCACAATAAAATTTCGCAAGAAAAAAGCGGCTCGGCGAAGCAGGTACGCAAGACATGGTCGGGGCAATGTGGCCGGCACCATACAAAGGCAGGTCCGATCACTCCGTCCTCGCGGGTCGGCCACATTCTTCATTTGTCTTCGCGTACGATCAATTCATAGCCGTATGCGGCATGCGTCACCACTAAAAATCGAGATCCAGCTAGGCTGCGCCGAAGCCGCTGTATAAGTGAACGCAACTTATTCTGGGCATTGCGGGCCGCTCTCGCAAGCTCAGCGACTGGAACGATCCGCCCGTGCCGCTGATACAATGCCGTAAAAAGTCGCCATTCCGCCGGCGACAACTGGCGTCGGTGTCCGCTCTGAAGGAAAACCGTGAAGTGTTGGCGATCTACGCCAGGGTCAACGTCCATCAGGTTCGCGGTGGCGATTTCTGCGCCACAGCGTCGGCAGAAACACCTCCGGGGCAAAGCTGCCATAAATGCCCTCATTTTCTTGGATCTATTTACATGACAGAATACGCTGTTGGGCTATAGTACGATACAGAATTGATAGGCGAAAAGCGGACGCATGGCGAACCAAACTGGTCATGACGGCCGAACGCATATAGGAAAAGAATAATCATGCTACATGAAGCGGCGCAGCCCTCGACCTCCTCAGTTTGATGCAAACGACGCCCGGCTAGGGCGGCTGTCGCCGAAGTCGCTGTAAGATTCTTGAGCGGGATCGGACCGATCCGGGCGCAGCCATCCTCGTTGCAATCCAAGACGCGTCGACTGCGGGCGTCCCATGGCGTATTCTCAAAATCATGCGCGCGTCATGAGCGAAAGGGTCGATGGTGTATAAGCACCTCTCAGCACTGCCAACCGAGCTCTCGCCGGAAGCCCGCGTGAGTAACGAGTACCGAGTTTTGGCGATTAAGCTCCGCGAGGTCGCCTCTCAAACTCGTTTGCCCGTGGCCCGCCGCGAGCTGCTTCGCATTGCGACAAATTACGACCGGCGCGCCGATCATATCGACCGGCGAACTTAAACCGCAGCTGATCATTCGCAATTCGACGTTTCACGGCGCTGTCGCTCTATCACCAACCGGCTCAGAGCAGTGCAGAGGATCTCGCGATTATGGCACTGATCGATCGGCACTATCTGGCCCGGCCCTATCACGGTTCGCGCCGCATGACGGCGTGGCTGGCGACCCAAGGCCACGTCATCAACCGAACGCGGGTGCAGCGCCTGATACGGCTGCTGGGGTTGGCGGCAATCCACCCAGCGCCCGGATACGAGCAAGCCGGCAGTGGCGCGCAAAAGCTATCCCTACCTACTCCGCGAGCTGGCGATCGAGCGGGTCAATCAGGTGTCGTGCTCCGACGGCTTTGTGACGTTGCCGGGCAGCGGTCAGAAATGGGCCACGGCCAATTCGATTTCACGGCTCGGCGACCGCAGCCTGCCAGTGCGTCATCGCTTCGGCTCGGAACTTCCGGAGGGTCGATCGGGAGAGAGATGGTGCCGCAGGTAGAAAGTGTTGTGGACGGCGGCATGGACGCTGAGAAGCCGTTGTGCGGAGCCGGCCGATTTGAACCGCTGCATTTTCCGCTCCCGCCCTCGCACAGCCTGGTGCGAGTTCTCGGCGCGGTTGTTCGTGCGCATCCGTCGCTCATGACGGCAGTTCAGACGGAGCTCCCGGAACGCGGCGGCATAGGAGGGCAGCTTGTCGGTAACCGCGCGCTTCGGTGCAAAGCCGTGCTTCTTGAGCAGTTTGCGCATCAGCCTCACGGCGGCGCGTTTGTCCGGGCGAGGCTGGATCAGCAGATCAAGGATGTCGCCCTCCTGGTCGACGGCGCGCCATAGGTACATGCGTTTGCCAGCGATCCGCACCACCATCTCGTCCAGCCGCCAGTAGTCGCCCGGCCGGGCCGCCGCTGCCGCAGGCGTCGCGCCAGGAGCGGGCCGAATTTAAGCACCCAACGGCGGATCGGTTCATAGGACAGGTCGAGCCCGCGTTCGGCGAGCAGTTCCTCAACGTCGCGGTAGCGGCGGACATGACTGTCGGAGCGACAGCGCTCAACCCGTTGCGGCAGAGTCTGTTGATCGGCGCACTCGGTGTTGTTTACGGCGACATCGGAACCAGCCCGATCTACACGTTCTGCGAATGCCTCAAGTCCTCCGGCAATGCCGGCACTGAGGCGGTTCTCGGTCTGCTGTCGCTGGTGTTCTGGGCTATCATGCTGTTGGCTCTTCGCTGGAGGGAGCCGGATTGTCGGACGAAGGCCGCCGCCATCACCCCATCGATGAGCCGCAAGGCGAATTGCTGGGACAATGCGCCAATGGAGAGCTTCTTCGGCACTCTGAAAACCGAGCTGGTCCACCACTGCGAAGTAAGCGCTCGGCGAGGAACGCCTGCCGCTGCGCGCCGATTGGCGTAATGATCGGCGGATGGCAGAGCAAGCAGAACAAGTGTCCACTACCGGGTTAGTGGACACTAAGCAGCCGAAGCATCGGCAATACTCCGAAGCGCTGAAGCGTCAGATGGTGGCAGAGACGCAGGCGCCGGGGGCCTCGGCGTCGATCGTAGCGCGGCGCCATGATGTGAACAGCAATCAGCTGTTCCGCTGGCGGCGGCAGCTGTTGCCGAAGGCGGTGGTGGAAAGCGGCGCAATGGTGCCGGTCGAGATGGTACCTGATGGCGATCGGCTGCGGCGGCCGGATCGCGACGGCGTCATCGAGATCACCTTTGGCTGTGGGGCACGGGTGCGCCTGCGCGGTGAGGTCAGCTGCGAGACGTTGCGTCGGGTTGTCGAACTACTGCGATGAATGGTCTGCCGGCGGGAACTCGGGTGTGGCTGGCAGCCGGCGTCACCGACATGCGCAAGGGTTCGACAGTCTGGCGGCGCAGGCGCAGACGGTACTCGGGCAGGATCCATTCTCCGGTCACGTGTTTTGCTTTCGCGGTCGCCGCGGGAAATGGGCGACATAATGCATCCTTCTTTCAGAAGCCGGGCAGCCGGAGGGTCTTATCGTCCTGAAAGCGTTTGTAAAACTTTGGCCGGCGGCCGACGACTTCGCGTACGCCTGTCTTGACTACCTCGGTTTCGAGAGCGGCGACCGGGATTTGCCAAGGAGCCGACGGCATGAGCTGCGTCGCGGGGAGCGCGCCCTTGCGGATCAGCTTCTGAACCGAACCGATGCAGATACCGAGCCGGGTCGCGGCGGCATCGGCGCTGATCGTTTCGGTGCGCGATAGGGTCGGATCGAAAGCGGCGATGCCGAGCCGCTCGCGAAGCTCGCGCACGCGAACGGTGGTCCAGGTGTTTCCGTCAGCAGGCTTGCATCGCATCCGGTTCATCGTCACGGCCAACTCCCGGTCCGGCAATTGGCCGCCGAGCTTGCGGACCGCCTGCACCGGACTTGGGTGGCGATCGGCCGGATAGCGACCGGTCCGCACGCGCGAGACGCGCAACTCAGTGTGCCGGCCACCATTCCAATGGATCGTGACGAGCGCCTCATTGATGGCGTCGTCGCGGTCGAGGATGACTTCTCGGATCAAGATATGGGTGATCCGTTGCTTGGTGCGGGCGTCCGTACCCGGCGCGTTCCATGTCGCTGGCAGATCCCGAGCGAGGGCGATCAAGGCCGCGCGATCGACTTGGGGGCGAAGCGCTGCGGCAGCATCATGCCTTGCGATGCGATCCTCGAGATAAGCGACCCGCTCCAAAGCTGTGTTCCAGCGGGTTTCGAGTTCGCGCGCGACCAGACGCTTGGCCGGGTCGACGAATTCGTAGCGTCGGGCGGCCAGGGAGGCCTCGTACCGTGCCTCCTCGAGCTCCCGGCAAAGCGCCTGCCGGATCTCGTTGTCGGCTTTTAGTGTATTAGCTAGTACTTCGTCGGACAGTCGGTGTTGGTGGGCTGAGGGTTGCAAGCTGTCGGCGTGTAATTAGGCTGCCATGAGCTTCTCCTTTGCCAGGGGGAGTGCGTCAAGAAAGGTCTGCATTGGTGTCTTGCCGAAGCACCAGCGGCCTTGATTCGCTCGT
>JAFASL010000696.1 GCA_019244535.1 Alphaproteobacteria bacterium | reverse complement strand
CCAAATAACCCCACTTCTCTTACCTTTTTCGTTCACCGACTATCTTCACTGAGAGCTTCATCCGGAGAAGGCAGGTTACTCCGCCGCCATTGCCGGGCGTTCGCCCAGATGCTGCAGACAGCGGTCGACCCAGAGCTTGGTCAGTTTTTCCTGCACGCCGTTTTGTGAGAGGCGGCGGCGCAGGGTGCGGAAATCGACGCGGTCCATCTCCTGGTCCTGATTGAAGCAGGAGAAGACGACGGTCTCGGTGCCGGTGATGGGGTCGCGGTGACGCTGCAGGCACTGCGCGCAGATCTCCTTCATCATGCACTGCATCGGCGAGTTGATCGACGCGATCGCGCGGTGGTCGGGGCGGAAGTAGCGCTTCAATCCCGCCTGGCGCGCCTCGGCCACGGCGGCCATCATGCCGTCGGAACCGATCGCGATGATGCGGTCGACCGCCGACAGCGGGATCGCGGCCGGCGCCAAGGCGCCGCCGCCATAGGCCTCGATCGCGTCGACAATATTGCCGAGAAAGGCGCGGTCCTGCGGCCGATCCGGCGCAAAACCCGGCGCCTCGTCGCAGCACCACACGACGCAATCAGCGGCGTGCTCGATCTCGGCGACCTTGTAGCGGTCCTGCACCAGCTTGTAGCCGGCAAAATAGAGCACCCGCGAGCCGCGCGCGCGGAACGCCGCGCCGATCGAGAACAGCACGGCATTGCCGAGCCCGCCGCCCACCAGCAGAACCGTCTCGCCCGAGGGTGTTTCGGTGGGGGTCCCGGTCGGACCCATCAGGATCACCGGCTCGCCGGGCTTCAAAAGCGCGCAGAGGTCGGAAGAGCCGCCCATCTCGAGCACGACGGTCGACAACAGCCCGTTTTCGATGTCGATCCCCGCGCCGGTAAGCGCCAGCCCCTCCATCGCCAAAGTCGTCCCGTCTACCCGCGCGGCGCAGTGCTCGTAATTCTGCAGGCGGTAAAACTGCCCCGGCTTAAACGCGCGCGCCGCGATCGGCGCCCGCACGACGACCTCGACGATGTTTGGCGTCAGGCGGATGATCTTGTGCACGCGTGCGCGCAGCTCATAATCGAGCCGCGCCATCAGTTCGACCGGCGTGGGCGCCGACGGGGTCAGCCGCGCCAGCATGCGGCTGATCACCGGATAGCCTTGCGTGGCACCGCCCATCGCTTTGACGACATTGCCGAAAAAGCTCGGATGGAGATCGCCGAAAAAGCTGACCGCGCGCCCGTCGGGGCGCAGATGCGTCAATACCCGCACCGCAGAGGGCTTGGCGACCCGCTCGGGGGTAACCGGGTTCCCCTCTTCGTCGAGTGCGCGGAAGTAGCGGCCGTCGAGCGAAATGTTGTGCGGGTCTTCGCGGCCGAGCACGGTGTTGGGCTGGGTGCCCGCCGCAACGAGGATCGTTCGCGCGGGGAGCACGACTTCCTCGCCCGGGCCCTGGTTCGGGTCGGGCCGGTGCCCGCCGACCTCGGTCACCTTGTGCCGGGTCAGCCGTAATGCGGCTGCTTGGCCGAACAGGTCGAGCTCGACCTCGACCGGGGTCAGGAGCTCCGCGAAGCGGATCCCCTCCTCCATCGCCTTCCCGACTTCCTCGTGGTTGAGTGTATAGCTCGGCGAGTCGATGAGGCGCCGGCGATAGGCGATCGTCACGCCGCCCCAGCCGTCGATCAGGTTGACGAGACGCGGCGCGCGGCCTTCATGCTGTGCGGCCTCGCGCTCGGCGCGGATCGCGCGAGCGTGGTCGACGAACTCGGCGGCGACATCGCGCTCGGGCGGTGTCCACTCCGCGCGCACCGCCTCTTCGCCGCGCTCGGCGACCAAGGTCTCGTAGCGCGACAGGAACTTCTCGACCTGCAGCGGGTAATAGGCGAGCGACTCGGTCGCGGTGTCGATCGCAGTGAGGCCGCCGCCGATCACGACGACCGGCAATCGCACCGTCAGGTTGGCGATGCTCTCGGTCTTGGCGGCGCCCGTCAGCTGCAGCGCCATCAAAAAATCCGAGGCCTGCCGGACACCCGGCGCCAGCCCGTTCTTCATCGAGATCACGGTCGGGCGTCCCGCACCGGCGCACAATGCGATGTGGTCGAAG
>JAFASL010000502.1 GCA_019244535.1 Alphaproteobacteria bacterium | reverse complement strand
CCGATGGAGGCCGCCGCCGGCGCCGTCGGTGCCGCCTGCGGGGCTGTTGCTGCTCCTCGCCTAACGGCGGCGCGGCCGAGGGATCGCCGTTAGCCGGTGCGTCCTCGACGGTTGCGCTCGGCGCCGCGTTCTCTACATTCGGCGCGGGAGCGCTCGGCGCTTCGTCGGAAGAATCTGACATCGGGCGTTTCCTCGAACGGCGATGGGCATTTCGGGAAATTATCACGACCTGCCGAGGTGTCGCGATGTCAACCGCGCAGACTAAAATCGGAGCTGCGATGCAAGGCCGGGGCGTCAATTCGAGCGTGATCGGCGGGGCAATGCTCCCTCATGCGCCGCAATTCTTCACTCTGCCCGATACCGAGGATCGCGATACGGTAGAACGGGTTCGAACCGTGGCGGCCGAAATCGGCGTCCGGCTGAAGGCGCTGGCGCCCGACCTTTGGATCATCTTCTCCAACGACCATGCCGAGCAGTTCTTTCATCAGGCGGCGCCGCCCTTCGCGATCCATGTCGGCGAGGTGGCCGAGGGCACGTTTGCGGGGCGCAAATTCCGCTGGCAAATTCCGAGCGCGATCGGTTTCGAGCTGGTCCGGCAGATGTACCGGCAGGGTTTCGACCCGGCCTTCACCAGTGTGGCCAAAGTCGATTACGCGATCGGCATCCCCCTTACTCATCTCGGCGTCGATGACCCGGTGCTGCCGATCTACCTCAATGCGTATCTGCCGCCACAGCCGACAATGGAGCGCTGCTATGCGTTTGGCCAGGCGGTGGCGCGCATCGTTACTGCGCTGGGTTTGCGGACAGCGGTCGTCGCCAGCGGCGGCATGTCACATTTCCCCGGCACCGAACGCTATTCCCAGCCGGAGCTGGACTGGGACAAGGCGCTCCTCGAGCGGCTCGCCGCGGGCAACCTGAAATCGCTGATCGGCTGCGACGAAGCCGCGCTCGATGCGGCCGGCAATGTCGAGCTGCGCTGCTGGGCGGCTGCCGCCGGCGCGCTAGGTGAGCGCCGGCCAGACATCGTCTCGATGGAGCCGAGCTGGCATCACAATTACGCCTCGCTCGGATTTTTCGGCCAGCCGGCCGAAGACCGCGAGCCGCACTACCCGTCGATCAAGCCCGATCTGGTCGAATTGACGACCGCGCTGCACGGCCTGGCGCACGACGAACAGCGGCGCAGCGAATATCTGGCCGAGCCCGCAGCCTACGCCGGCCATTTCCGGCTGACGCCGCCGCAGACCGCCGCCTTGCTCGCGCTCGACACGCCGGCGCTGGTGGCGATGGGTGTCCATCCACTCGTCGCATTCCTCGCCAACATGCAGGTCGAACGCGAACGCAGAAGCTGATAGGAGTAGCCCGCTCAAGCTCCGGGCACTGTACGCACTGTTTGAGTGACTGGTTGAGTGCTGGGCGTTGCGAACAGCCGGAAAAGCTGATGCATGATTTGGAAGGAGCGTTTGGTCGCGTAGGCCTCCGTCGGAACGCACCAAGGTTCATTTTTATATTCTATTTTTGCCCAGCATCCTAAACCGCTGTGAGTTACGTTTAGCATACGAAGCCCGGGCTCTTTTGGATCTGGCCAAAACAACGGATCTAGTGGCCATTCCGATGTGTTCTCTTCGTAAAGGCTTAGCAGCTGACCTAGAAAGCGGTAAGCTCCATAGACAGAACGTGTGTAAACATACACGTCGACATCAGGTTGAACCGGATCCGGAAACGAAAATAATGGCGTTGAATCGTTAGGTTTATCAAGTGTTACTTTTGCATCCAGTGTAAGCTTCTTTCTTCCCGAAGCGCTCTCTTTCGTGTCCGCTTCCTGAATCGATCCGCTCATAGTTTGCGGCTGGCTAGCTTGTGCAGCCTTCGGAACGAGTGCGGGTTTGCAGAAAGCGTTCATAGCAGCGGTAGATTCGACCGGAAGAGCATAGGGTTTGGGTATTGGTCTCGGTCCCACATTGGGGTCGAAACAGAACTTGGCGGCACCCGATTCAGCTTGTGTAGGCACAAACCGAGGGTCGACTTCGACCGAGAGACCATATGTCAACAGTCGCTTCATTTCATGGTAAAACTCCTTTGTCCAATTACAATTAAAGCCAAATCGATTTACCGTTTTAGGGCACATATCAGTTTCCTGAATGAACCCGTACGGTTCGTTGTCGTATGCGGCAATTACAGCCCCAGACTTATTTAATTTGATGATCCTGGAAATTAGTAGGAAGAAAACGTGATCACGATTGTACCCTTGATTAAATAAGGAAACCCAAAGTCGCAGGATCGACAGGCCTCAGCAGCGCCGCTTGGGAGTCGGGGTCATCGACGACACTGACCTGGAAGTCGTTCGAGGCGGATGCGCTGACCGTGTTGGGTCCAAACAAGAACAGGTGCTCCGCAGGCGAGCGGCCCGGGCCGATGATAAGCGTCGGCAAGCCGATTCCAGCGTTTGAGCCCTCATGCCCAGTGACCCCGGTGAAACTGACAAAGTTCAGAGGCTCTGCCTCACTCGCGCGTAGCACATTGTAGAGAATTGCCGACGATGAGTAGGCAGCAGCTGCCAAGTTTACGGCCGCCGCTCGCTCCTCGATAGACCCGAGCAGCGAGCATGCGCTCAAGATCGCTGCTCCGAAGGCGGGTACAGCGGCGCACAGGCGGGATGTTCGAGCGAGCCTCGTCAAACCCGTTACGCTCAAAGATGTGAGCGCCATCCGACTGCCATCCGTCGTAGCCTAATCGTAATATTCAAATAGCTAACAGTATTAAGCAACCTAAAATTGGGCTGTCGAGGCGATTTTGCCACCAATTTCGGCTAGCCCCGACCCCGCGATGAGGAACCCTCCGAAGGCGCAATTTATTGGGTCGCACGCGTCGCTGTTAAACGGCAGGGGAGCGCTGCTACCCAGCCCGCGGATTGCACCCGCTCTACGCTCTGGTTCTCGGTTACGGCGGCATTGCCGGCGGCGCTCCCGACACTGCCATCGCCGGGTGAAAGCCGATCCACCATGTGGTTGCCATAATTGAATGGTAATTGCGTGGATCTCGGCGGTTGCGGTTGGGGAGGGTTTATTTTGATGGGAGTTGGCAATACCTGATCTCAACCTGATAAAACAGGTAAAACAGGTAGTCACGTTACGGAAATAGCTAAAAATGAAGGCAGGCTCGGTTTCCCGCCAAAGGCGGTTGGCAAAGACCCAAGCACACATCACATCCCCTGCCTGACATCCTCCGCTGGCAGCGGGGCTCGTACCCGCAGGCTTGACGAAGAGTTGAAGCTGATTGATGAGTACCCAGACCGACGAGATTTTGCGCCGGCGGACGTTTGCGATCATCTCGCACCCGGACGCCGGCAAGACCACGCTCACTGAAAAACTGCTGCTGTTTGGCGGGGCGATCCAATTGGCCGGCGAGGTGAAGGCGCGCGGCGAGCGGCGGCGGGTGCGCTCGGACTGGATGGCGGTCGAGCGCGAGCGCGGCATCTCGGTGTCCTCGGCGGTGATGAGCTTCGAGCATGAGGGGCTCGCCTTCAACCTCTTGGACACCCCGGGCCACCAGGATTTCAGCGAGGACACCTACCGCACGCTGACCGCGGTCGACAGCGCGGTGATGGTCTTGGACGCCGCCAAGGGCATCGAGGAGCAGACGAGGAAGCTCTTCGAGGTCTGCCG